>NZ_QLYT01000088.1:0-19264 GCF_003269305.1 Paenibacillus sp. MDMC362 | reverse complement strand
GTACCGCCAGCTGGCTGAAGCCAAGCTGGCTCCGGCCGTGCTGCCCGGCCTGCTGTGGCTGGCCGGGCTTTGGGCCGGCGGCGTCCTCGCCGGCCTGCTGCTGTGCCGCTGGCGGCACAGCGGGGGCCCGCGGCGGCGGCATGCCGCGGCAGGGGCCCTGGGAGCTGCGGCGCTGCTGGCTGCCGCAGCCGGAGCGTTGATCCTGCATCAGGTGCAGGATCGGACCCTTGGCGGCGCGGCAACGCTGAGCGCGCGCCGTCTTCTATACAGCGACGCGTGGCAGCTGGCCCGGTCGTCGCTGTGGCTGGGACGGGGAGGGGAGACGTGGCGGCAGTCCTACCTTGCCATTCAGTCCCAGCCCTATGTGGGTGCCGAGGTGCACAGCGGATATATGGATATCCTGCTGAATACGGGAGTGATCGGGCTGCTGCTTGTCCTTGTTTTGGTTAGCTTTATGGTGGCGAGGCTAATTGCTGTGTGCTCCCGGCTCGTACCCGCTGCCCTCGTGCTGATCGGGCATGCGGCTGTGGATTTTGACTGGAGTTTTGGGTTGGTATGGCTGCTGCTGCTGTGGCTTACGGTAATGGGCTTCGCTTCGGTCTTTTCCGGTCGGGAAGTACAGAATGAACCTAATGCAGCTCAAAGACGCAAACGGCTCAAAATCGGGAAGAAGCTGCTAGCTGTTTATGAAGGGAAGCGGAAATATTCGCCGTTACAGTCGCTGTCACTCCGGGTTATGGCGATCATTCTGCTCGCCGGCTGGGTTCTTCTTGCTTCTGCGCTGGGCATCAGTGAGGTCAAAGAGCGAAGGGCCGCTTCGGAACCGCCCGGAGCGCAAGCAGCGCTCCTCCAATCCTCGCTAAAGTGGAACCCCGCCAACACGGAGGCAGCATTGAGCCTGGCGGATTGGCTTCCCCCAAGCCAGCGAATCCCGCTGCTGAAGCGAAGTTTGGTGTATGCACCGAAACACCCGGAGCTGAGCTGGAAGCTGGCGGAGGCTTACTCGCTCCGAGGCGAATCGGAAGAGGCGGCAGCTTGGTATCTAGCCGCGATCGATCGGGACCGGTTCAATGATGCCAAACAAACCCGAGCCGTGCTGAAGCTGGCTACCCTCGCAGATTGGCACCGGACGGCAGGAGAATCCGTCAGATCGGTTGAAGCGGCCCGGACCGGGTTGAATATCTTGAAGGGCTATCGTTCCCTTGCGGCAAATCTTCGCGGGATGGATTCTCATCGGAATGACCGGGAATTCGATCTGTCTAGGCTTGCGGTAAGGCAGACTCTCCGATTGGAAAAAACGCTGAATGGGGGAACACGAAAGCATGCGGCAAGGCACCCTGTACAGGGAGATATTCCCGCCCGACGCTAACGAGTCGTGTGTTGCCATCTATAGCGGCTGATCATGTGCTTGCCCGTTCAGGATAGTTGCATAGTTGCTGGTACAAGGAAGGGCAGTGTTATCCGCCGAAGGCATCCCGGAAGGCCGAGGCCAACTGACGTTCCGGAACCTCCCATAGCTCAGCCAGTTCGCCGCAGACTTCCTTTTCCCACCAGTCGCATAATAGCTTCTTATTGCTGTAGTTTTCATGGATCCAGATCAAATTGCCGATCACCTTCCGGTAATACACTTCTTCCCCCTTCTTCAGGGTCTCCGGAGGAAGATACAGCTTAAGGCGTTTGGTCGTGCGATATAATTCTTTGCTGCAGGCCCGCCGTATACCGCGCGGGGAGGGGGGCTTGCTGCCCGGTTGTTTGGCATGGGGAGAATGCATGCGTAACTCACTCCTTTGCTTCACCATATGTCCCGAAACGGGCGGAAGTCACTGTGCCGCCTATATTTGGGCGCAGTAGAAGGCATGTCCCGGGCTGTGTTAGAATAGGCTAGTACTAGAAATCAACGCAGTAGGAAAGCGGGGGACAAGCGTGGAATTCTTTTACGAGGCTGTAGGTCGGTTGTTTGAATGGATCCAGCAGCTGGGTTATTTCGGAATCATGCTCGGACTTATGGTGGAGGTCATCCCAAGCGAGATCGTACTTGCCTATGGCGGTTATCTGGTGTCTATGGGAGAGGTTAACTTTCTCGGAGCCATGCTCTTCGGTACCGTTGGCGGCGTGCTCGCACAGTTGTTTATTTATTGGATCGGCCGTTACGGAGGCAGGCCCTTCTTGGAGAAGTACGGGAAGTACATATTGATTAAGAAGAAGCATATCGATTACGCTGAAGAATGGTTCGGCAAGTATGGTACCGGCGTTATATTTACGGCACGGTTTGTACCGGTGGTACGGCATGCGATTTCCATACCGGCAGGCATATCCAAGATGCCTGTGGGAAGGTTTACGCTGCTGACCACCCTAGCCGTTATTCCATGGACGGCATTATTCTTATACCTTGGATTGCTTCTGGGCGATCAATGGGAGCATATTGACGAGAAGGCAGGGCCGTACGTGCAGGAAATTCTGCTGGGGGCATTGGCCGTCATGATTCTTTATTTTTTGATAAAATGGATAAAATCATCGAAGGCGAGGTCGAAATAACGAATGAGTATGAATATGGCAAATCATTTGGGGACAGGCATATCTCCACAGCAATTTATGGACGGCATGCAGAAGAACCAGGAGACGTTCAAGGCAGGATATGAACAGTTTGTCTGGGAGAATGAAGAGGATAAAGAGTTCTTTGAAAGCCTCAATTTCCGGGATGACCTGCGGGTCCTTATTCTGGCTGCGGATTGGTGCGGCGATGTTGCGCGCAATATCCCTGTCGTATTTCGCGCGATGGAGACCGCGGGAATTGAGACGGAAGTGCTGATTATGGAAGAGAATCTGGACGTCATGGATCAGTTCCTGACCATGGGTGCCCGCTCCATTCCGGTTGTTATCATTTCGGATACCGGGGGACATGTCCTCGGCACGTGGGGACCGCGTCCGGCGCATGTTCAGAAGTTTATGATTGAGTTCAAGCAGAACAATCCGGATCGTGAAGCACCGGACTATCAGGACAATCTTTCGGCCGCACGACAAAGCATTATTCAAGCCTACGGGGAAGGGTATGAGTTCCACGCTGCCATTATTAAGGAATTGCGTGAACTTATGTCAGGGTTCTAATCATGACACTTCATATTGAAACCTTTAATTTAGGACCGCTGCAGACGAATGCGTATTTATTGACAGGGCCTGTTGAAGGCAAAGCGATCATTATCGATCCTGGCATGAACCCGGGACCGCTGCTGAAGCGAATAGCCGATTTGGAGATTGAAGCGATCCTGCTGACCCATGCGCATTTTGATCATATGGGGGGTGTCGAGGAAATCCGCAAGCTGAAGGGCTGCCCCGTTTACCTGCATACCTTGGAGAGTGAATGGCTGTCCAATCCGAAGCTCAACGGCTCGATGATGTGGCCGCAGGTAACGGAACCGCTGTCCACCGAGCCGGCTGAGTATGATTTGGCGGATGGACTTGAGCTGCAACTGATCGGACACACCTTCAGCGTCTTTCATACACCGGGACATTCCCCGGGAAGCGTGAGCTTCAAGTGTGGAAATGATCTGTTTTCCGGTGATGTGCTGTTCCGTCTCGGGGTTGGGCGAACGGACCTTCCTGGAGGCCGTGAACGTGATTTGATTGATTCCATTCAAAATACGCTGTATACCTTCCCGGATGAGGTCGTTGTGTATTCCGGCCATGGTCCTCGGACAACCATCGGTTATGAAAAGCAGCGGAATCCTTACGTTCCTGCCAGCCGATAAGATAGCTTCCGACATAAATCGGGAAACTTTGTCTGGACAAACCTGGACAACATTGATACAATACGGTTAATTAAATGTTAACCTTGCGAAGCACGCAGACTGTGGAATTCATCCCGGTTTGCGTTCTTTTATTTTACGGGGAGTTTTTTTTGGCATGGACGTGATTAGGGGGAAGCGCCAGTGAGGAAAGATCATCTATCGCTGTTGAACGGGAGTGCTACAAGAAGCGAAGCGATTGATCGACAACCGGAGTTCCACCGGCAGATTCAGACGGAAATATCCTCCGTTGTCTGGGACAGGCTGGTGAAGGATGAAGGGATCGCGCAGCAGCCATGGCATCATCGGCTGCAGGTTATACGATTTAATCAATAGATCGACATGCGAACATGACACCCTCATCATGAACTGAATGGATTCTTTCTATTGAGGAGGGCAGCCGATTTAGTCGGCTGCTTTTTTTTTGAGTTTTTTTACAGGTATCGATGAATTTCTTATCGTCATGATAGGTTTTAATAAATGATACCATTCGGTACAGGATAAATATATAAACCCATTTGAACGATTGGCAGTTGTTAATCGTATTACGGTTGGAATGCGAAAGAAGGTGATGATTTTTTCATGATCCCTGATGAAGAGGGCTTGATACAACAAGCGAAATTAGGAGATGCAGCGGCTATGGCGCTGCTGTTCAAGCAGCATTATTCCTTTCTTTATAAATATTTGCTAAAAGTGACGATGGACCCGATGGTTGCAGAGGATACTGCACAGGATACCATTGTTCGATGCATGGAGAATATGAACCGTTACAACGGGACTTCGTCCTTCTCCTCCTGGATGATTACCATTGCTACCCGGTTGTTCATCGATAGCACCCGGCGAAAGAAACGGGAGAAGAAATGGCTGGAGCAGGAGGCGGTTCAGTCAGCAAGGCGGATGCGCTGGCAGATGGAGCGGCGGGGAGAAGATTGGACGGATATGCTGAATGGATTATCCCGCTTATCTGAGGATCACCGGATTGCCGTCCTGCTGAAGCATTATTACGGCTATAGCTATGATGAAATCGGAACGATGCTCGGCATTCCCGAAGGAACGGTGAAATCACGGACAGCCTACGGTATCAAACAGCTGCGAAAGGAGATGGGTGACGATGGTCAAAGGACCTGAGCATGAGGATGAAAGATGGATTGAAGGATTTACCAAAGAAATGGAGCGGGTGGATCAATTGTTTGAGGATGCGCCATCCCCATCCCTTGAAGGATTGCATACGCTGGCCGTTCATACCTTGGAGCGGAAGCGGCGACGGATGAAATATGAATTGCTGCTTTTTCTTCTGATTTCACTCTTTATCGTTGGTGGCGGATTGATGGCTGCCTTGGCGGCGCCGAAGGTCCTACTGTTTATTCACGGGTTCGGCATGGTTGCCGGGATTTCCGTTCTTGTATTTTCCAAGAGTCTGAGATCCGGAAAGAAGGGGATCTGATGAATGAAGTTAACGAGAGCCCGCTGGGAGTGATCATCCTTGCCGTTGTGCTTGTGCTGATTCAAGGGACATGGCTTTTCTTGGATGCTAGGAAGCGGGGGCTTGGCAAGATGGCTTGGTTCTGGGGGATATGGGGATCTACGACAATGCCAATGCCGCTGCTCTTTTACTGGATATTCGTCATCCACAAAGATGACCGCAAGTCTTAAGTTTCTTCATTATATATGGAACATGGGGGATTATTATGGAAATTAATTGGGGATTGATCTGGCCGATTCTTGCACTGCAAGCCATTCTCGCGGTAACGGGTCTGATATCTTTGTTTCGTGCAGAGCCAGCAAACATACGTGGACCGAGATGGGTGTGGGTGTTGATTATACTGCTGGGGAACCTTCTTGGCAGCGTTGCTTATTTCGTTGCGGGGAGGCGAGAAGCTTGACGGAAAAACTTTTAAGCATTCATGAATTGACCAAAAGCATAGGAAGCATCACGCCGGTTAAGGGGATTTCATTTGAATTGCAGCGAGGGAGCTGTACTGCCCTGCTTGGTCCTAATGGTGCCGGCAAAACAACTACGCTGCGGATGCTGGCCGGATTAATACCTCCAACCCGGGGTGAGATCCGATATGGATCAGCCGATACGCAAACGAACGGCTGGCGTCACCGGATTGGTTACTTGCCTCAATATCCGAAATTTTACAGCTGGATGTCGGGCATGGAGTACTTGTCTTTCAGCGCCAAGCTGTCGGGATTATCCGGACGAGAGGCTACTGCGCGAAGTCGGGAAGTCATTGAAATGGTTGGCCTGCAGCAGGCTGCTAAACGCCGAATATCCGGTTACTCCGGCGGTATGAAGCAGCGGCTTGGCATTGCTCAAGCGTTGGTGCATAAGCCTGAGCTAATCATGCTGGACGAGCCGGTATCGGCGCTTGATCCGATCGGTCGTCGTGAGGTTATGGACCTGCTCAACCGCTTGCGCGGGGAAGTCACCGTTCTGTTCTCGACCCATGTGCTTCACGATGCGGAGGAAATCTGCGATGACATGGTACTGATGGTAGACGGGGAAATCGCGGAGAAAGGCGCGCTTAGCGAACTTCGCACGAAATATCGCCAGCCAGTCCTATCGATTGAGGTTGAACCGGGGGAGCGGGAGGTTGCTTGGCTCGACAGTCTTGCGAACCGTCCTTATGTGCATGAGATTGAACTCGGCAAACGCGGCGCCAAGCTGATGGTGACGGATATGGATGTTGCGCGGGCTGCTTTAATCAAGGAGCTTGCCGATGACGAAATCGAGCTGCTTCGTTTTGAAGCAGGCACGTCTTCGCTCGAGGATATGTTTATGAAGGTGGTGGGCTCATGAAGTCGTTCTGGATTTATTATCAAAAAGAAATGCTCGAGGCCAGCCGGACCTACAAATGGATTTGGGTGCCTGCAGTCTTCCTGCTTCTTGGCATTATGCAGCCGGTTTCCACCTATTATTTGCCGGATATCCTGACCATGGCCGGGGAATTGCCCCCGGAAGCGGCGGCATTATTTACCGTCCCGTCCGCCGAGAATGTTATGGCATCAACCTTGAGCCAATTCAGCACCATCGGCCTGCTGGTGCTTGTGCTGGCGGGAATGAACACGGTAGCAGGTGAGCGAGCCACCGGCACGGCTGAGCTTGTTCTCGCCCGCTCGGTATCCACGATTCCCATGATGTCTGCCAAATGGGCTGCCATGATGACGCTGCTGATTGTTTCTTTTGCGATTGGGCTGGGCGGCGCCGCATATTACACGTATCAGCTCATCGGTCCTTTGGAATGGGGACCGGTTACCAGCGGCGGGGGCTTATATGCTGTATGGCTGGCCTGGATCGTAACGCTTGTGCTGCCGCTCGGTGCTGTCCTGCGCGGGCCGGCTGCGGCCTTCATCAGCTTGGCAGTTGCCGGCGTGCTTTCGCTTTTATCCGGTCTGCTGCCTTCCCGCGTTCTATGGAGCCCGGGCCGTTTAAGCAGCATGGCCGCGGAGCGAATTCTTGGCACAGGGAGCAGCGCGTGGTCACCGATACTCGTTGCCATGCTGATTATGGCGTTGTCGATTATCGTTGCCGCGAGGCTGCTTAGAAGGAGTCCCCTGTCCCCGCAATCCTAGTTTTCATGGGAGATTCAGGTTTTATCTGAATCACATGGACATCTCTATCTTTTTTTAGTAGACTATGAAGACAAGAAAAACGTCATCGACGTACGTTATCAGAAGAGAGACCGTATTTAGCGGAAGTTTTTCTTGCGAGATAAGGATGATAAACCTCTGAAGTTTATATTCTTATCTCTTAAAAAAGGATAGACACTCAGGAGGTAGACGATGCTGCGTTTAGGGGAAAAGATTACAATCGTTGCGGACGCCTTTGAGCAGAATCTTCCAATCGGTCAATACGGTTATATCATCGCTTATGACCGAAATCCGGACAATGCGTTCGATTACGTCATTCGGATTCCGAGCCTCAACCGTAATTTTTTTGTTCCGGCAGATGATGTCGAGCTGGAATCAATCGTGTTGAAGCAGGAAGCTGAGCGGGTCGAGCGGGAAGCGCTCATCGATTTCGCCCTGTCGACATATAATGAGAAGCTGTTCCATCAAGTGATGAACGGCGAGTTGGAAAGTGTTGAAGAGGAAGAAGAAACCAAGGAAGCAATATCCCAGGCGGATTTCATCAAACAAGTGAATCTTCGTGCTTGGATTTAGAAGAGTCGGCTGAGGCCGACTCTTTTTTGGTGGAATGGAAAAGTAACTTCGAAGCGGCACGCTTCAAGCTGTTTGGATTGAATCTTGCATGCTTCTACAATATAATGAGAAAAGTTGTCGTGACAGACTTTACCCCTTTAACTGGATAGGGGCATGAAGGAGGATGTAAAGCCATGAGCATTACCGATAAGGATGTTCAGCATGTAGCGAAGCTGGCCCGTTTGAATTTGACGCCTGAAGAAGAGCAGATGTTTACCGGCCAACTGAATGCGATTTTACAATATGCCGAGAAGTTAAATGAATTGAATACAGAAGGTGTTGAGCCGACTACACACGTGCTTCATCTCAGCAATGTCATGAGAGAAGACGAGGTGCGCGAGAGCTTGCCGATCGAGAAGGTGCTGCTTAACGCACCGGATGAAGAAGACGATCAAATTAAAGTACCTGCTGTTTTGGAATAGCCTGAAGGGAGGATACACACTTGAGTCTGTTTGATTACAAGTTAACGGAGATACATAATAAGCTTCAGAATAAGGAGCTTTCCGTAACCGATCTGGTTGACCAAGCTTTTACCCGTATTTCCGAACGTGAGGATCGGGTGAAGGCATTTATTACTTTGGACGAAGAAGGCGCTCGTTCATCCGCCAAGGCTTTGGACGAGAGGCTAGCTTTAGAGGGGACTCGCGGACTGTTGTTCGGGCTTCCTGTCGGAATCAAGGATAATATCGTGACAGAAGGACTTCGCACCACATGCGCTAGTCAGTTTTTGTCCAATTTCACGCCGGTTTATGACGCAACGGTTGTCGGTAAATTGCGTGCAGCGGATACGGTGACAATCGGCAAGCTGAACATGGACGAGTTTGCAATGGGAGGCTCCAATGAGAATTCCAGCTTCTATCCCGTGCGCAACCCATGGGATTTGGAGCGCGTACCCGGCGGATCAAGCGGCGGCTCGGCTGCGGCCGTAGCTGCAGGTGAAGCTTACTTTGCATTGGGGTCGGATACAGGCGGCTCCATCAGGCAGCCTGCCTCTTATTGCGGTGTCGTGGGACTGAAACCAACCTATGGCCTCGTATCCCGGTTCGGCCTTGTTGCCTTTGCATCATCGCTGGATCAGATCGGACCTTTGACGAAAAATGTGGAAGATTCCGCTTATGTCCTGCAAGCTATTGCCGGTTATGATCCGATGGATTCGACATCTGCCAAAGTGGACGTGCCTGATTATCTGAGCGCGTTGTCCGGAGACGTTACCGGTCTGCGCATTGCTGTGCCTAAGGAATACCTGGGCGAAGGCGTTGACGCTGAAGTGAAGGAAACCGTCCTGAACGCACTGAAGGTGCTCGAAGCGCTGGGCGCTACCTGGGATGAAGTTTCCCTCCCGCATACCGACTATGCGGTAGCAACATATTATTTGCTCGCTTCTTCGGAGGCCTCGTCGAATCTGGCCCGCTTTGACGGCGTGCGTTATGGCGTTCGTTCCGACAATGCTGGCAGCCTGATCGACTTGTATCATGAGTCCCGCAGCCAAGGCTTCGGCGACGAGGTGAAACGCCGCATCATGCTGGGTACCTATGCGCTTAGCTCGGGCTATTACGACGCCTATTATTTGAAGGCACAGAAAGCCCGTACGCTCATCAAGCAGGACTTCGATAAAGTATTCGAGCAATATGATGTCATCATCGGACCTACAGCTCCGACTACGGCTTTCAAGCTCGGAGCTCAGGTGGACGATCCGCTGACGATGTATTTGAATGATATCCTGACGATTCCTGTCAGCTTGGCAGGTGTGCCGGCAGTCAGTATTCCTTGCGGATTCGCGGACGGACTGCCTGTAGGTATGCAAATCATCGGCAAAGCCTTTGATGAGTCGACCGTACTGCGCGTCGCGCATGCCTATGAGCAAAATACTGAACACCACAAACGGCGGCCTGAACTGTAAACCGGCGGCAGAGAAGGAGGGAAACAATCGATGTCTACATCAAAATATGAAACGGTTATCGGATTGGAAGTGCACGTAGAGCTGCATACGAATTCCAAAATATTTTGCGGCTGCTCCACTGCGTTTGGAGCCCCGCCGAACACGCATACATGTCCCATCTGCCTAGGCCATCCCGGCGTGCTGCCCGTATTAAACCGCCAGGCTGTGGAATATGCCATGAAGGCTGCGATGGCGCTGAACTGCACCATCGGCGATGTCAGCAAATTTGACCGCAAGAACTACTTCTACCCGGATTCCCCGAAAGCATACCAGATTTCCCAGTATGATCAGCCGATCGGCGAGAACGGCTGGATCGATATTGAGGTGGACGGAAAGACGAAGCGAATTGGGATTACCCGGCTTCATCTGGAGGAGGATGCCGGTAAACTCACGCACGTGGATGGCGGATATGCCTCGCTGGTTGACTTTAACCGCGTTGGAACGCCGCTGGTTGAGATCGTGTCTGAGCCTGAGATCTCAACGCCCGAGGAAGCCAAAGCTTATCTGGAGAAAATGCGTGCGATTATGCAATACTGCGACGTATCGGACGTGAAGATGGAAGAAGGCTCGCTTCGCTGCGACGCTAACATCAGTCTTCGTCCATGGGGACAGAAGGAACTCGGCACGAAGGCCGAGCTGAAGAATATGAATTCCTTCCGCGGCGTACAGCGCGGTTTGGAATATGAACAGTACCGGCAAACCGAAATTCTCGATGAGGGCGGCGTGATCGTACAGGAAACCCGCCGCTGGGACGAAGCCCAGGCAAAAACCTTCTCCATGCGCGGGAAGGAGCAGGCGCACGACTACCGTTATTTCCCGGACCCGGATCTGGTGTCGGTGCGTATTAGCGAAGAGTGGAAAGAGGCGGTTCGTGCGACGATTCCGGAGCTTCCGGATGCCCGTAAGGCACGTTATGCTTCGGAGTATGGATTGCCGGATTATGATGCGGCGGTCATCACGTCGTCCAAGCTGCTCGCCGACTTCTTCGAGGACAGCTTAAACTATACGAAGGATGCCAAATCCGTATCGAACTGGATCATGGGCGATTTGCTGGGTTATTTGAATTCGAACAATCTGGAGCTGTCTGAAGTGAAGATCACGGGCCAGGGCCTTGGCGAGATGATCGGATTGATCGAGAAGGGAACCATCAGCAGCAAAATCGCCAAAACCGTCTTCAAAGAGATGCTGGAGAGCGGCAAGCTGCCTGCGCAAATCGTTGAGGAGAAGGGTCTTGTCCAAATCAGCGATGAAGGCGCGATCAAGAGCATTGTCGAGCAGGTGGTTGCAAACAATCCGCAATCCGTGGAGGACTACAAGGCAGGTAAACAGAAAGCGATCGGCTTCCTGGTGGGTCAAGTGATGAAAGAGAGCAAGGGAAAAGCCAATCCTGCGCTGGCCAACAAACTGCTGGTTGAGGTGCTGAACGGATAATCAACGTGTATGCGTCATGTTCCCGAATTGTATTTAAATCATGGGAGCTTGTCCCGATTTAGGGACAAGTTCCTTTTTAAGATATCGGAAAGTTTAAACTTCTAAGGGGCTGCCGCCTGATATCGCAAGATAACTACCGCTAAACGCGGTGCGTCTTCTTTGAGAGTACGTGGATAGACACTTTTCTTATAACAACTTGGTCAGGGGATGAATATATGATAAGAGCATTATCTTTGGAGGATAGGGATACCGTCCAGCAGATATGGAGTCTGCAGCACATGGCGTACCCTTTGGAAGCCGAATTAATCGGATTCTCGGATATCCCTCCGCTGCAGGATACCTTCGATACGATCCGTTCGAGCGGGGAAACCTTTTTTGGTTATATTAATGAAGAAGGCGATCTTATCGGAGCTATCGCAGTCGAGCCGGAACAGGAGCAGGTCACCATATCACGGATGATGGTCCATCCGGGTCATTTTCGCAAAGGGATTGCGGGAACATTAATTCGCCACGTGTTGGAATCCTATAAGGAGGCGCCCATGTTCGTGGTCTCAACCGGGACGCGCAATACGCCTGCGGTAACCTTGTATGAGAAATTCGGGTTTGTTAAAAATCACGCTTTTGAGGTTGCTCCGGGTGTGGAATTGACCGAGTTCCATCTTCATATACAATGAAAAGATAAAGCATAAGCGACTGAAGCAGACGTGAGGGGAGTATCGTTCTTTTGAATAATCCTTGGGTGATAGATAATGTATCCATTTTATTAAGATTGTTGCTGGCTATGCTGCTTGGCGGCTTAATCGGTTTTGAACGGGAACGTTCCAACCATGCTGCAGGTCTGCGCACGCATATATTGGTATGCTTGGGTTCTACGCTTATTATGCTGTTATCCATTTATGGATTCTCCGATTTTGTAGACGAAATTAACGTTCGGATTGATCCAGCGCGCTTGGCAACGGCGGTCATAACAGGGATCGGTTTCTTGGGTGCCGGTACCATTCTGTTTACAGGTAAATCCATTACCGGGCTAACCACTGCTGCGTCCATCTGGGTTGTGGGGGCCGTGGGGTTAGCGATTGGTGCCGGCTTTTATTTTGCCTCGATCGTTTCGACGGTGCTAATTCTTCTTAATCTGGTTGTCTTCAATAAATTGGAGCAGCGTTACATCCGCGGCAGCAAACTGCATCTGATTACTGTCCATGCAGCGAATACGCCGAATATTTTGGATGACATATCCGCTGTTCTGGAGGAACAGGAATTCGTGATCAAGAAGCTTATCGTTAACGAACGAAGCGGTGCGGCATACGGGGAGCTGCAGCCTGCGGTATTAGGGCTCGAAATCTCGCTGCAGGTCTTGACCGATCGCAAATTCGAACCAATGGAGATCACCCGGCAGTTGCGGGGAATCGGCCATGTAACGATGGTAACGGCTGAATAGGATAGAAAATGAAGCATAACAAACGGCTACTGCTGAACCACCGGCGGTGCCGTTTTTTTTTTATAGGTTTGCCAGCCTTCTGCGGACAGTCTATCCAGTTTTTTGCCAGTTACTTCAGCTCCTTGTTGGGGTACTATCAAAGAAAAACATCGTAAAACAACGCCTGTCCCAGGATGATTGGAAGGAGGCGAGAAGATTATGAATCCAATTCCCGAATCACAAACTGAAGTCAGCAAGAAGAAACGGCATCAGGTCCAGGTTAAGCGACACCCGGGGCTGCGGCGAAAAAAGCGGAAATTATATGCACTTCTATTGGCCGCGCTCATTCCGGGTCTGGGTCATTTATACCTCGGTATGTACCGTAAGGGGATAACATTTATAATGTTGCTGCTGCTGGACATATCGGCGCTTTTATATTTTTCTTCCATCGGAATGCAGATCAATGTACCGCTGCTTGTCGTTCTGGGTCTTCTGATTCCGGTGGGGTATTTTTACAACGTGTATGACGTGCTGCAGGCAGCGGAATATATTATTTCTCGAAAAAAACGCAGTGAGGCAGCGGCTGCTGCTTCGGAGGATGGATCAGGACGGAATCATCCGTTCCGGGGTGAGCGGGGAATCGCTTTTGGCCTCATGTTGGTTGTTACGGGGACACTGCTCATATTGTTTCACCAGAAGCCGCCTTGGCTGCAGGCAGGAATCCGCGACTTTGGTGCGGAAGCCTCGGCTATCATGCTGATCGTTATCGGGATATGGGCGGGGACCCGGGAAGCTCTCCGCCACAGAAGAGACAAGGGCAAATCCCTATAACGCATACAGTGGTACGGTGATAACAGATGAGGGGAGGAGACGGATGAAACATAGAATTAGAGTGGGACGATATACAGCCGCCTTACTGCTTGTATGCACGGGCGTTCTATTGCTGTTGGACGAGTGGAGAGGCACGGATTATATATTTATGCTCCAGCGCTGGTGGCCGCTGTTGTTTATCCTGTTCGGCGTTGAATATATAGTCAGGTACATGCTGTCGCGTCTCTTGGGCAGACGCAAAGAGTTTCGGTTTCGGCCTGACTTGAGGGGGATTCTGCTGGCAGTGACTGTTACAGCCTCCGTATTCGTTATTTCCCAGCAGGAGCATTTTCTCCATCTCTGGAATCGGGTGAGCTTGAACTTGACGGCAGCGGGAGTGGATTACAGCGAAGCTGAAGGTAACCGGTTCGAGAAGCCGATATTGGAGATTCCCGTTGAGCTTGAAACTGAGAAAATCATCGTCGATCACTTAAACGGGGATATCTCCATCACAAGGCAGGATGTAGACGATATCAAGGTGGAGACGGAAGTGTGGGTCGATCATGAGCAGCCCGGTTTAGCCGAAGCGATCGCCGAGCAGTCGACGATCGAAGTGGGGGAAGGCAAGACGATTACGATTCGATCCAAGGGAAAGGCCTATGGAGAATCGGGCAAACGGCAGCCCCGTATGAATGTGAACATCGCGGTTCCGGATGATCGACGATTTAATTTCGAGATACGGACGATGAACGGAGCCATAACCTTAAACCGCGTGGAAGCGATTGAGAACATTTTGCTGGAGAGCGGAAACGGGCCGATTACGATGGATCGGATTTACGGAAATGTTACGGGTAAGACCTTAAATGGCGACATTACGGCGCGCGGCGTTACCGGTCATATTAAAATGTCCACTAACCGGGGGAATATGCTGGCCGTCGACATTACGGGCGAAACGGATTTGACCACGCAAGTGGGGAATATGACGGTAAAGCGAACGACCGAGCATATTCGGGTTCAGACGAGAAACGGCAATATTCTGATCAGCGGGGTAGAGTCGCAATTAAGCGCTGAATCGCTCAATGGTGGAGTGGCGATACGGTCATCCCGGATTGGTGGCGATTGGAATGTGTATAGTGCGGTTGGAGAAATGAATCTTCACGTTCCGCTCGAGGGTGATTACAAGCTTGAAGGAACGATTAGCTATGGCAGGATTCTGACGACGCTGCCCAATCTTCTAATTGAACAGAAAACCATTTCCGGCCAATCCGGTACAGGCCAACATTCCATTCATATAGAGGGAAACAGTAATCTGAACATCTACCGAAGCTATCCGGAACAGGAGGAAGGCCGGAACAGCGGGGGCTACACGCCTCTCCCGGATTGACAACAATCCAAGAAACGCCGTACAATGAAGTCGGAGAGCGTTATAAGTTTTGTAATACCCAGTTAAAACTTGAAGGCGGTGGGCAACCATGGGAACGTCCGTACAGCATGCGCTGGAACAACTGAAAACGACCGGTGTCCGTATCACGCCGCAACGTCATGCCATTTTAACGTACCTGGTGGAATCTATGGGCCATCCGACAGCGGATGATATTTATCGGGCTCTGGAACCTAATTTTCCTAGTATGAGCGTAGCCACAGTATACAACAATCTAAAAATGTTTATTGAAGCCGGCATGGTGCGTGAGCTGACGTACGGGGACAACTCGAGTCGGTTCGACGCTAACGTATCGGATCATCATCATGTCATATGCCAGAGTTGCGGTAAAATTGAAGATTTCAGCTATCCGTCCCTTGAAGATGTTGGAAAGCAAGCTGAGAAAAGCACCGGGTTTGAAGTGAAGGGACTGCGAATGGAGCTGTATGGGCTCTGCAAGTCCTGCCAATAGACGCCGGTTGTTATAAATAAACGTGCGGAATGAACCATTCCACACGTTTTTATTTTTAAGGGCACTATTCGGCGTCAAGGAGTTAGGATGAGCGAGAGAAATGGGGGAGTAGTTTGGCAAGAAGAAGATATCGGGGAAGGAAGAGGCGTACGAGAGGAGGCTCTTTCTTTCTGGGGTTGTTGTTGATTGCGGCGGGCGTCTGGTGGGTTGTCACCACATTATTTCCGAATCAGACCCATACCGTGCCGGATTGGCGTGGAATGGACAAGCCGATTTTTGTTCAGGGAGAGCTAAAGGAACAGCCTGCCCGGGGCTCCGGCGAAGAGCTGCTGCTGCCGATAACGGTAATTCAGGAGAGCGTGGATACCAACATTCGTTATGAGCAGGAAACAGAATCCGTTCTTGTAACGACTTCGGAATCCGTATTCCGCATGAAGATGGACAGCACGAAGGGCGAGTTGAACGGCAAGGCGGTTACCATTCCCTATGCACCTAAGCTGATTGACGGCATTGTCTATGTTCCGATTAAGCCGCTCAAACAGCATTATGGGGTGACCGTTCACGAGGACTCGGCGACAGGCGCCATCATTCTGATGCGTGCTGGGGATTCGATTCAGCTTGCCGAAGCAGCACCTCGTAAATCTGAGGAAACCGTGGCTCTGCGTGAGAGCGGGGAGAAGAAGTCTCCGATTCTATTGGACATGCCGACCGGTGAGCGGCTTCGCGTATGGCGTGAAGAAGAGGGGCGGTTATTCGTTCAGGCAAATAACGGGTATACGGGATATGTTCTTAAAGAGCAGGTTAAACTTGGGGACGTAAAGGAAATTCCGATGCTTGCGCAGACTCCTTCGCGTGCAGAGCTGGAATGGAAGGACAAGTCGGTCAATCTGGCATGGGAAGCTGTGTATAACAAAAATCCCAGCACGGATAGCATTGGCGAACTGCCCGGTGTCAATGTGGTCAGCCCGACCTGGTTCAGCATTGTGGATGGTGAAGGCACGGTCAAATCTAAAGCTGTTAAGCAGTATGTAAGCTGGGCCCATAACAGGAACATGGAGGTTTGGGGTCTGATGGACAACAGCTTCGATCCGGACATGACTACCGAGGCGCTGTCTACTTTTGATAGGAGATCCCACATTATCAAGCAGATGCTGGCTTATGCCAAACAATATAAACTCGACGGAATCAATATCGACTTTGAAAATGTTCATACCAAAGATAAGGAACATGTCGTTCAGTTCGTGAGGGAGATGAAACCGCTGGCCAAAGCTAGAGGGCTGATCGTTTCCATTGATGTTACGCCAAAATCGAACAGCGAGATGTGGTCGCTCTTTCTCGATCGGAAACGACTCGGAGAGACGATTGATTATATGATGGTGATGGCTTATGACGAGCACTGGGCCACGAGTCCGAAAGCGGGATCCGTATCCTCGCTGCCATGGGCCGAGCAGTCGGTAAGGCGAATCATGGAAGAGGACGCGGTACCGTCATCCAAGCTGGTGTTGGGCGTTCCGTTATACACACGCGTCTGGACGGAAGTCAGCGAAGCGGGAGAGACGAAGGTATCCTCCAAAGCGATTGGTATGGAGAAGCTGCAGGCATTGCTTAAGGAACAGAAGGTGAAAGGCTCGCTTGATGCCGGCACAGGACAGAACTATGTTCAATTCACGGAGGGAGAATCCATTAAGAAAATATGGATGGAGGACGACACTTCGCTGCAATCCCGAGTGAATATGGCCAAAAAGCTGAAGCTTGGCGGCATTGCTTCGTGGAACCGAAGTTTTGCCATTCCGGAAACCTGGCATGTTCTGAAGACCATACATGATTAAGGATTAATAGAACTTATTTTCATATCATAATAAAGAACCCGGTTATCACGAGGATAACCGGGTTGTTTAATCTCTTACGAGTTGCAAATCCTATTGAGTATGCGGGTTCTGCAAATCCCTTTAGGATCTGGTCTGCTGGGCTTCAAGCTCTTCTGCTGTGATGTTGGCCTGGCTTGGATCCAGTGTCAAAATGGTATGGCAGAACATGCAACGGTCGGTTTTACCCAACATCTTGGTCAATTTATTGCATTCCGGACACTGAATTTGGACGGCACTCGTGGATAACATCCCCGCCCAAAAGTAAATGCCGAGGCTCCCCAGCATCATAATCAGGCCAAACACCAATCCGATTCCGGCAAATATTTTGCCTGCTTGGCCGAAAAATACGATTCCGGCTGTACCAAGCACCATAAGGCCCATACCCAGCATCGTCAGCAGCAATCCCCAAGTGCGGAAGGCGTTGATTTTTGCGTTCTTAAAGATCATGGCTCGAAAACTCCTGTCATTCAAATAGTTGTTTATGAAATAACGTGAACCGAGAAATGAAATCTTATATATTCGTTTATTGCCTTCATAAGATCTTATCTCCTAAAAGAAGGAACTTACATGGACATGTAGAATTACATTATAACTGAAATGGCTGAAATTCGCCAAGGAATGTATGGAGGGAAACGTGGAATTAACCAACTTTTCTTTTTATTATGGAAATACGGTTGATGAGGATGCTGTAGGGGCGATAGCATACCGTAATTCGGACAAAAGGCAGCAAGGATTGCTTGTTTATGATTTTGAGGTCAATATTGTTGTCGTGTATGACGGAACACCTGATGAGCCTCCCATCCAGCATTCTATTGTAGGCGGGGAACGCTGCCAGGTGATAAGCACCGGGCTGGACGATTTGCATCGGGAACTCCTGAACGGTACACATAAAGTATTGATCAAATGCTTCCTAGAGGGAGATATCATAAAAGACGACCAAGATCGCCTGTCCAATTTGCGCCGTGATTTTCTCAGGTTTGCTGAACCGTTCCGGGAGCAAAAATTGTTTATTGGATTTGCCCACTTCTTACAAAAGTATATGGATGCCAAGATGCTCTTGAAGGAAGAGCGGGGTCTGGATGCTTACCATGCTCTATTAGAAGGTCTGCATTATTGGGGGCAGCTTGAACTGATCGAGCGGGGAATTCATCCGGAATCGGCTGTTTGGGAGCAGATTACAGGATTGAACACACCTGTCCGCAAATTATATGAAGAACTTACGGTCAGTACCGAAACGCTTGGTCAGCGAGTGGAACTCGCCCTGCTGGCCTATGAATTCTCCATGATATCCAAGCTGGAGAGCTCAGCAGCTTTGCTGCTCCGCGTTTTAAGAAGCCGACGGAATCCATGGACGATACAGGAGCTTATTCTCCACCCTGAGCTGGCACCTGTATGCAAGGAGCTGCCGATCGTGATGCGCAAGTTGGTCCATCAATCGCTTGTGAAGGAAGTTCCGATGTGGAGAGGAGTTCGATCCTACGGATCAGAAGCCATCCGGTACTACACCGACTAAGGAAGGACGCGAGTCCTTCTTTTTTTGTGCCGAAGTATTGGATATAACGGTTATAAAACAGCGGCTAAGGAAACAGTATCTAACGTTAGTGCAGATAATAGGATGTATCGGTCATGCGAAAATGCGTCAGAACGTTTGTTACAAGAAGTCTAAAAAAAAATTGGCGAATCATGTTGACGAGCCACCTGTTTCTGTGATAAATTATAACTCGCCCCTTCGAAAGGGACTTTGATAATTCGGTTAACAAAATGTCGAATTAAAAAAGTTTTCAAAAAAAGTTCTTGACGAAACAATGGGCACCATGATATATTATAAAGGTCGCCGCTGAAAACGAGTTTTCAGCGAAAGACAAGAAGTTGATCTTTGAAAACTGAACAACGAGTGAGTAAAACGAACCACTTTGGTG
>NZ_QLYT01000009.1:0-17838 GCF_003269305.1 Paenibacillus sp. MDMC362 | reverse complement strand
CGTGTTGAATTAAATGTACAAAAAATAGCTGTCGAGACTTTCTCGACAGCCTGAGGACCGAAAGTATAACTTTCGGTCCTTTTTTATACATAGCAACTAGACAAGCGCCTAGCCTTGTTGTTCTGCGGCATTCTCTTCTTCTTTGATCAAACCCGCAAAGAGGGCATGAACGAACTGCTCCGAATCAAAGGTCTGGAGGTCGCCCATTTTCTCTCCCAAGCCTACCAGCTTCACCGGAAGATTCAACTCCTGCCGAATCGCGATCACGATGCCGCCTTTAGCCGTGCCATCCAGCTTGGTTAATACGAGGCCGGTCACGCCGCTCTTCTCCCCGAACAGCTTTGCCTGGCTGAGCGCATTTTGTCCTGTCGTCGCATCAAGGACCATCAGTACCTCATGCGGGGCACTCGGGATTTCGCGTTGAATGACGCGGAAGATTTTATTCAACTCTTCCATCAGATTCGTTTTGTTCTGAAGGCGTCCCGCCGTATCACAGAGCAGAACATCCGCTTGCCGCTGCTTGGCTGCTTGAACCGCATCGAACATGACAGCTGCCGGGTCTGAGCCGGGCTGCTGTTTAATGACTTCAACGCCAACCCGTTCTCCCCATACCTCCAGTTGTTCAATCGCACCTGCACGGAATGTGTCGCCAGCGGCGAGCAAAACCTTCTTGCCCTCCTGCTTGTAACGATGTGCCAGCTTACCAATCGTGGTGGTTTTGCCGACTCCGTTAACGCCTACAAACAGAATGACCGTAATTCCATCCGGATTCTCTCTCAGCTCATTGCTGCTGTCATCACGAAGGAGTCCCATCAGCTTCTCGGACAAGACCGGCTGCAGATCGGCAGCGTCCTCGATCCGCCGTTTCTTCACTTCGGCACGAAGATCGTCCATCAGATCCATCACCGTATTGACGCCGACGTCAGCGCCAATCAGAATCTCTTCCAACTCCTCGTAAAATTCTTCATCGATCTTTTTCCGGCGAATGACCAGGTCCGACACTTTCTCGATAAATCCCTTCCGAGTTTTCTCGAGTCCGTCCCGGAACTGTTTTGTTACGTTTTCCGTTTTGCTGGAAATGCTCTCTTTTAACTTCTTAAAAAAGCTCATACGTACCCTCCATGTCGTTATGTTAAATTAGGCAATCTCCGCTTCCTCATTCTCAAGCTTGACGGACACCAGCTTCGACACGCCGCCTTCTTCCATCGTGACGCCGTACAGCACGTCAGCCTCTTCCATCGTTCCTTTGCGGTGGGTGACCACGATAAACTGCGTTTGCTCAGAGAACTCCCGCAGATACTGGGCAAACCGCACTACATTCGCTTCGTCAAGCGCCGCCTCGACCTCATCCAGTACGCAGAACGGAACCGGCTTCACCTGCAAAATGGCAAACAACAGCGCCATAGCGGTTAATGCACGCTCTCCCCCGGAGAGAAGCTGCAGATTTTGCAGCTTCTTGCCAGGAGGCTGCGCAACGATATCGATCCCCGTCTCAAGCAATCGATCCGGATCGATCAGGACCAGGTCGGCACGTCCACCTCCGAACAACTTCGTAAATACCGTGCCGAACTCGCGCCGGATCGCATCAAACGTCAGCTTGAAACGCTTGGACATTTCATCGTCCATTTCCTTAATGACCTGGTACAGGGTTGTCTTCGCTTCAACCAGATCCGCCTTTTGCTCACTTAAGAACAGGTATCTCTCATTAACGCGCTGATACTCTTCGATGGCCCCAAGATTGACATCTCCCAGGGAAGTTATCGACCTCTTCAAGTCACGCACTTCGTTCTGAGCGGCAGTGATGTCTTCCGGAATCGGATACCGCTGCTTGGCAAGCTCATAACTCAGCTCGTAGTCCTCGCTTAATTTCTTCAATATATTCTCAAGCTCAACGTCGAGCCGGTTTACCCCAATCTCGGTCTGGCGAAGCTGATCATCCACGGCCCGCAGCTGCGTGCGCTGTTCCTTGGTTTCGCTCTCTTCCAGCTCCAGCTTCCGGCTAAGCGCGGTGCGTGCAGCCCGCTTGAATTCCAGCTGCTGCGTAGCCTCTTCCTTCTTCAGCTTGTACTGGTTCAGATCCTCGATCTGCTTTACGCTTTCGCTTTCGTTCTGATTCAGGTCGGCTTGAACGGAGGCCAGCATCGTGCGGTTCTGTTTCTGCTCCTTCTCGTGGTTGTCGACATCCGACTGAAGGCGCTTGAGCTGCTCCTCCAGCGAGAAGGTTTCCTGATCCAGCTTTCCTTCGCGAACCTTGAGGTTTGTCAGCTGACTCTGAAGCTCTTCCTTCGCCGACTCATTCGCTTTACGGGCAAATTCTGCAGCTTGGATCGCCAGATGGGTTGATTTCTCTTCCTCCTCCAGCTCAGACAACAGCTTCTGCGCGCGTTCACGGCTTGCCTGAATCTCTTTGGCTTCCTTCTCTTGACTGCTCTTCTCCTCGCCTGCCAGCTCGGCTTGTTCGAGGACGTGGCGCAGCTCATGCTCAAGCTGCTTGCGGTCCCCTGCAGCCTGCTGTTCCTCGATTCGCTTGTCGTCTCCGGCTTTACGAAGCTCGTCCAGCTTATCCTGAGATTCGATCATTTGATTCCGGACGCCTTCCATGCCCTGCTGCAGCTTCTCCAGCTGCTTCTCGGTCTCCGTGATTTCCTGATCCAGCTGCTCCAACTGACGCTTGCGTCCCAGCAGGCTGTTCGTTTTCTTGTGCTGACTGCCGCCTGTCATGGATCCGCCTGCATTGACCACGTCGCCCTCGAGTGTGACGACACGGAAGCGATAGGAGAATCTTGCAGCAATTTTGTTCGCTTGCTCCAAGGTCTCGGCGATCACGACATTGCCCAGAAGGCTGCCGACGATGTTGCTGTATCTTGAATCATACTTCACCAGCTCGGAGCCAAAGCCTACAAACCCGGCTTCCCCTTCTGCCAAGTGCCGATCCGAAGCGGATACGTTCCGTGGACGAATGACGTCCAAAGGCAGGAAGGTTGCCCGTCCTAACTGGCGCTGCTTCAGGAAGGCAATCGCCTGCCTGGATACGGATTCGTTCTCCATGACGATATGCTGAACCGATGCGCCAAGGGCTGTCTCCATCGCAAGCTCCAACTTTTCCGGTACACGAATCAGTTCGGCCACCGCACCATGGACCCCGTGGAGCACGGATTTGCGGGAAGCCTTCAGTACTTCCTTAACCCCCAGCATAAATCCGTCAAAATCGTCCTGAAGCTCTTTCATGGTATCGCGGCGGGAAATCTGCGCCTCCCGCTTCTGCTCCCATTTCCGAAGCGCTCCCTGCGTCTCTTCCTGCAATTTCTGCAGGGATTGATATCGCTCACTCTCGCTGATATAACCGCTGCGGAGGTCTGCAATCTCTTTACCGAAGCGTTCAATACTTCGATCGATGCTATCTTTGCGGCGGAGCAGATCCTCTTTCAGGGCTTCCCATTTACCCGACTCCTCTTGCGCCCGATTCATCCGCCGATCCAGCGCTTCCTGCTGCTGGTCGGCGTAACGGATTTCATTCCGGGCTTGAGCCATTTGGTTCATAAGCTCCAGTAAATTCCCCTTTAAGCTCTCTTCCTGCTGCTGGCTGATTCCGCCGGTTACGCCCACCAGCTTCGCTTCTTCCGCTGACAGCTGGTCCCGCACTTGGGTTAATTCCTGCTGTAGCTCCTGCAGCTTGCTCTTCATGCTCGCAAGCTCGCCTACGCGCGCTCCTAGACGTTGATCGCCTGATTGCAAGCTTTCTTCTAGCTGCTCGCGCGTACGTTCCAGGTTGCGGCGGCGTTCCTTGAGCACCTCGCCATAGCCTTCGCTCTTCTCGAACAGCTCACTGAATTGAAGCAGCTGGCTCTGCAGATCCTCAACTTCCTGCTCCAGTTGGCGCAGCGCTGATCTGTCACTTTCCAGCTTGGCATCGTGCGCGGATACAACGGTGGACAGCGCGAGCTGTTCTTCCTTCAGCTGTTCAAGCTTGGCATTGGCCTCGCTCCATGAGGTATGTATCTGTTCGATCTGATACACATACAGCGAGATTTCCTTGTGCTTCAGCTTCTCCCGAAGCTCCTTGTAGCGAATGGCCTTCTCGGACTGCTCTTTGAGTGGTCCGATCTGATCCTCAAGCTCCGTGACCAAGTCGTGGATGCGAAGCAGATTTTGCTCTGTTTCATCCAGCTTGCGTACAGACTCTTTTTTACGGGATTTATATTTAACGATCCCGGATGCTTCCTCAAAAATCCCCCGGCGATCTTCTGAACGTGTACTCAATATTTCCTCGATCCGGCCTTGTCCAATGATGGAATAGGCTTCTTTACCAATTCCGGTGTCCATGAACAGCTCCGTAATATCCTTGAGTCGGCATGATTGCCTATTAATGAAATACTCGCTGTCCCCGCTGCGGTGCACCCTCCTAGTTACGGTTACCTCATTAAAATCCAGCGGTAGTACATGATCCTCATTATCCAGAGTAAGGGAGACCTCTCCATAATTAACCGCTTTACGCGCATCGCTTCCGGCAAAGATAATGTCTTCCATCTTGCCGCCGCGAAGCGATTTGGCGCTCTGCTCGCCAAGCACCCATCGGATCCCATCGGAAATGTTGCTCTTGCCGCTGCCATTCGGACCTACAACGGCTGTAATTCCCCGGACAAATTCCATCTCCGTCTTGTCGGCAAACGATTTAAATCCTGCTAACTCGATCCGTTTCAAAAACATATTCGAACTATCACCTCTCCTGCTATTGTACCATAAGTAGAATCGGCTTCACCGCCGTCTTTGGACGAGGTCCATCAACGTTATAAGCAGCTGTCCCTTGATCAAAAGACAGACAACGAAAAGAGCAAAAAACAGTCATCCTATCCGGGTCCGGTTATCCGCTTGACTGCTCTTTGCTCTTTGTTTGTCATCACATCAGCGAAGCTTTAGGCATCCGCACGTTTCAGCTGCTTTAAGGCTACTGCCGCTGCCTGCTGCTCGGCTTCTTTCTTGGATCTGCCGCTTCCGCGTCCAAGACATTCGCTTCCCATGTATACCTCCGAGACAAACTCCCGCTCATGTGCCGGTCCTCGCTCTTCTACGATACGATATTCCAGTGCGCCCATGCCGTGATGCTGGGTCAGTTCCTGAAGCTCAGTCTTATAATCGCTCATCTGCGGACGACCGTTGACGGTCACCGTTGGAAAGACATGGTCGCTTAAAAACCGGCGAACCGCTTCCAATCCCTGATCCAGATAAAGCGCCCCCACAAATGACTCAAATACGTCTGCCAGAAGAGCTGGGCGGGTTCGACCGCCCGTCATTTCCTCTCCTTTTCCTAGCAGAACGTAACGACCAAAGTCCAGACCTACAGCGAATTGCACCAGGGAGGGCTCGCATACGATAGCGGCCCGCAGCTTGGTCAATTCACCTTCCGGACGGTCCGGAAAAAGGTTGTATAAGAATTCGCTCACCGTCAGCTCCAGAACAGCATCCCCTAGAAATTCAAGACGCTCGTTGTCCTGGCTCTGACTGAAGCGATGTTCGTTTACATAAGATGCGTGGGTAAAGGCCTGCTTCAGCAGCATTGCATTGCGAAACTGGATTTGAAGTTTATGCTGTAACTGCTTCAGATCTCCACTCAACACACTGTCCCCTTACTCGGCGTATTTTTTCAGGATAATCGTGGCATTATGCCCGCCAAATCCGAACGAATTGGACATGACGATATCCAAATCGGCTTTGCGCGGGTGATTCGGTACGTAGTCAAGATCGCACTCCGGATCCTGATCCTCCAGGTTAATCGTTGGCGCAATGGTTTGGTTCTTCAAGCTCAGCCCGCAGATAACCGCTTCAACGCCGCCGGCAGCCCCAAGCAAATGACCCGTCATCGACTTGGTTGAACTAACGGCTACTTTATAGGCATGGTCACCGAGAGCCATCTTAACGGCCTTCGTTTCCGAACGGTCTCCTACCGGCGTTGAAGTCCCGTGAGCATTAATATAATCCACATCCTCCGGCGCAATGCCTGCGTCACGGATCGCCATCTTCATGCAGCGAGCTGCTCCATCCGGATCCGGCTCGGTAATATGATGGGCATCGGCACTAAGGCCATAGCCAACCACCTCGGCATAAATTTTGGCACCGCGTTTCAACGCATGCTCCAGGGACTCGATCACAAGCACGCCCGCGCCTTCACCCATAACAAAACCGTCGCGGCCGGTATCGAATGGCCGACTGGCTTTTTCCGGCTCGTCATTACGGGTTGACATTGCACGCATAGCGCAGAAACCAGCCATCCCTGTTGGACGAATGGTTGCCTCCGCCCCGCCGCAGATCATGACATCGGCATCACCGCGCTGTATCAGACGGTATGAATCGCCGATCGAATGCGTTCCGGTGGCACAAGCCGTAACCTGAGTGGTGTTCGGACCCTTGGCTCCCAGATTGATCGACATCTGGCCTGAGGCCATGTTTGCGATCATCATCGGAATAAAGAAGGGGCTTACACGTTTCGGGCCTTTTTCGAGCAGGATATTATGCTGATCCTCCCAAGTCCCCAAACCGCCGATACCCGATCCGATTGAAACGCCAACCCGTTCTGCATCGGCATTCACGCCAATTTCAAGGCCACTGTCCTCCAGCGCCTTCGAACCGGCTGCAACCGCAAGCTGTACAAAACGGTCCATCCTGCGGGCTTCTTTGCGATCCATGTAATCCTCCGGATTAAAATCCTTCATGGATGCCGCGATCTGCGTTGTGTAATCACTCACATCAAATGCTTCGATGCGGGATACGCCAGACTTGCCTTCCATCAAACTGTTCCAGAATGTATCCAGGTCTTGACCAATCGAGGTCATGACGCCCATTCCTGTTACAACGACTCTATGTTTCAAACAGTTTCACCTCTATATGGACTGCCCGTCCATCTATGAAGCCGCACATGCGTACTCATGAATAACGAAGGCAGTAATAATCTATCACTTGTTTGTGCTAAAAAGCTTGGATTGAATGTGGAGAAGTCCCGTCTTGCTAAAGAACGGGACTTAACTGTAATGACTTAGGTATGAGATTGTATGTAGTTTACAACTTCACCTACGGTCGTAATTTTCTCCGCATCTTCATCAGAGATCTCCATATCAAACTCATCTTCCAACTCCATCACCAATTCAACTACATCGAGAGAATCAGCTCCAAGGTCGTCTTTGAAAGATGCTTCTAATGTTACGTCGGCTTCGTCAACACCCAGGCGGTCGATAACGATGCGTTTCACGCGTTCCAATACATCGGACATCCGGCTCACCTCCTCTTGGTAATTATACGAGATATGACTTCAAATTGCCATAGAAGGCATTTGAAAACGATTTAATGCCCAGCGGCCAGCGCCGGAACATTGGCGGAGCCTACATATACATGCCGCCATCCACATGCAGCACTTGTCCAGTCATATAGGATGCACTGGAAGATGCTAGAAAAGCAACCACGCCGGCAATCTCCTCCGGCTGCCCCAGGCGGGCGAGCGGAATTCCGCCAAGCAGGCCTTCCCGCATGTCCTCAGGAAGTTCCCGGGTCATATCGGTATCGATAAAACCAGGAGCCACGGCGTTCACCGTAATTCCACGGGAAGCGAGCTCCCGAGCGGCTGATTTGGTCAGACCGATGACTCCGGCTTTGGCCGCAACATAGTTGGCCTGCCCCGGATTGCCAAGCGCTCCGACAACGGAGGATATATTGATAATGCGCCCATAACGTTGTTTCATCATAGGACGCGTCACCGCCTTAAGGCAATTGAATACCCCTTTCAGATTCGTTTCGATTACCTGATCGAACTCCTCTTCCTTCATCCGCATGATTAGATTGTCTCTAGTAATCCCTGCATTATTCACCAGGATATCAATTCGACCAAAAGTCTCCAACACCTGCTTTACCATGGCATCGGCTTCTTCGGTCCGTCCAACGTTGGATTTAACCGCGATGGCCAATACGCCCTTTGCGCGAATCGCTTCCACAACCTCGGCTGCAGCCGCTTCGCTTCCTGAATAATTGACAGCAACGTTAGCACCCAGATCGGCAAGTCCGAGAGCAATGCTCCGGCCAATGCCGCGGGAAGCACCCGTAACAAGCGCAGTCTGTCCTTTTAGAGCTTCACTCATACCTATTCCTCCTTTCCGAAAGTGATCTGGTTTTTATCCTTCGTTATTTATACGACCGTCTCCAGACTGCTGACGCTGTCCAGACTATTTACATTAATGACTTTGACGGATTTGTCAATCTTCTTGATCAAACCGCTGAGAACACTGCCGGGACCGATCTCGACAAAGGTGTCCACCCCTTGAGTGATCATCCATTCGACACTGTCATGCCATAACACGGGGGAATATACCTGCTCCACCAGCAAACCGCGGATGGCAGCGGCATCTTCCACCGGACGCGCCGTCACATTGGCAACGACCGGAACGGATGGAGTATTAAACGCAGCCTGCTCCAGTTTATCAGCCAGCCGGTTAGCCGCCTCCTTCATCAGGGTCGAATGGAAGGGTCCGCTTACCTCCAGAGGGATAGCCCGCTTGCCGCCTGCTTCCTTGACTCTTTCTGAAGCAGCTGCGACACCCTCTGCGGAACCCGAGATGACGATTTGTCCCGGACAGTTCATGTTCGCAAGTTCTACAACATGTCCCTCTGCCGTAATGCTCTTGCACAGCGCGGACAAAGCCTCACGGTCTGCGCCAAGCACGGCTGCCATGGCGCCTTGACCTCCGGGTACGGCTGCCTCCATGTATTCTCCGCGGGCTCTAACGATCGATACAGCTTCTTCGAACGAAAGCACGCCTGCGCATACAAGCGCGCTGTATTCGCCAAGGGAATGTCCCGCAACGTAATCCGGTTCGATCCCCTTGCCGCGAATGGCTTCCAGATAAGCCAGGCTGGTTGCGAGCAGAGCTGGCTGCGTATTTACCGTTTGTTTCAAATCTTCATCGGGGCCATTAAAAATAATGGAGCTGAGCGGAAATCCAAGCTGTTCATCCGCGGTAAGAAACAGATCCCTTGCGGCAGGAACCGCATCATAGGCATCCTTCCCCATTCCGACGGACTGAGCGCCCTGACCTGGAAATATAAATGCTGTTTTACCCAAAATCGTTAGCTCCCTTCTCTTGTTTCATTAGGTCTAAATACTACTCTGTTACCAGATGAGTACGGAGGAACCCCATGTTAATCCTCCGCCAAAACCAACCATCAACACCTTGTCTCCTTCTTTCAGGCGACCGGATTCCTGTGCTTCGACAAGAGCCAGCGGCACGGAAGCGGCTGAGGTATTGGCGTATTTATCAACATTGATTACGACTTTCTCCTCCGGAAGCTCCAAGCGCTCCATGGCAGACTTAATGATCCGGATGTTGGCTTGATGAGGAATGAATAAGTCGATATCCTTTTTGTCGATGCCCGCTTTGGATAATACGGCTTCCGTGGCAGATCCCATCACCCGTACCGCAAATTTGAACACTTCGCGGCCGTTCATATAAATAAAGTGTTTATTCGTGTTAATCGTCTCGGCGGAAGCCGGCAATCTCGAACCGCCTGCCTCAATGTACAGATGTGCCCCGCCCGCACCTTCAGCACCCAGATCAAAAGCTTGGAATCCGCGGCCTTCCGGCACTTCACCGACAATCGCCGCGCCGGCACCGTCGCCGAACAGGACGCAGGTATTGCGGTCGGTATAGTCCGTAATGCGGGACAAGCAGTCCACCCCGATCACCAATGCGTTGTTGTACATGCCCGTCTTCACGAAATTTGTAGCGGTAGCCAGGCCGTATACAAATCCCGAGCAAGCAGCCGAAAGGTCAAATGCCGCCGCTTTTTTGGCACCAAGCCGATCCTGGAGCAAACATGCGGTGGAGGGAAAGAACATATCCGGCGTAATCGTCGCCACAATGATCAATTCCAGATCCTCGGCGTTCATTCCGGCGGATTTCAACGCGTTCACAGCAGCATGATAAGCTAAATCCGACGTCGCTTCATTCGGAGCGGCAATATGTCGTTCCCGGATTCCCGTCATCGAGACAATCCATTCATCACTTGTATCTACCATTTTCTCTAAATCATGATTTGACAATATTTTCTCAGGCACGTATTTGCCTGTGCCAATAATTCCGACCGGACGCAAATTGTTCATTTCCTCACTCACTTCCCGCTGATTTCATTCGAAATACTCTCTACCAATCGGTTCTGCAGCGCCGTCCGCGCTTGGCGAACCCCATTCTTGATGGCGTTCGCATCCGATGAACCATGGCTCTTAACTACCAGACCGCTCAGACCTAGCAAAGGCGCTCCGCCATGTTCCTTGTAATCGAGCGTCGATTTCAGGCTGCGAAGCTCCGGCATCATCAAGGCGGCGGCCATCTTGGTCTTCAGCGACTTGCTGAACTGCTCCTTCAACAACGAAAAGAGCGCACCAGCCGTTCCTTCAATAGATTTCAACAAAATATTGCCCGAGAACCCGTCACATACGAGCACATCACAAACCCCGTTCATGACATCGCGGGACTCGACGTTCCCAACAAAATGGATAGGCAGCTCCTCCAGTAACGGATAAGCATGCTTCGTCAATTCATTTCCCTTGCCTGGCTCGGTACCGACATTTAACAGCCCGACCCGCGGCTTGGTGATTCCGTGCACCTTCTCGCGATACAGGCTGCCCATCAGTGCGTACTGCTGCAGATGCTCAGGCTTCGAATCCATGTTCGCTCCGAGATCCAAGGCGAGCATCCCCTTGCCGTCGAGCGTAGGAATCATAGGCGCAAGCGCAGGACGCTCAATCCCCTTCATCCTGCCAACGACCAGCAACCCGGTCGTCATGAGGGCTCCTGTATTGCCAGCCGAGATCATGGCATCGGCTTCACCTTCACGAATCATGCGTCCCGCCACAACCATCGAAGCATCCTTCTTCCGGCGGACCGCCTTAACCGGCTCATCCTCCGCTTCAATGACTTCGCTTGCATGAACCACCTTCAGATTGGACGGCTTGTCCTTCAGCAGCGCTCCAATCTGCGCCTCATCTCCAACGAGAATGATCTCGGTATCGCTCCATTCCCGTGCCGCAATGAGAGCGCCCTCGACGTTACTCTGGGGGGCATTGTCGCCGCCCATTGCATCAATCGCAATTCTCATGCCAAACTTCCTCCTTCACTTATGTCATTCTCCTGCAGATCGGTAGATTACAAAATTCCCCTGGAACACCATTTCATCAGCGACATAAGTAAACACTTCCACCTTGGCCTTCCCCTTCTGGCCGGCAATGGACCTAACGTAGGCTTTGGCAATGCATTTCTCGCCGAGACGAACCTGTCTCAAAAACCGAATATCCGCTGAAGACGTCAATGCGATTTCTTCATTGATTACGGCGATGGCAAGTGAATTGGCTTGAGCGAACACGTAGTGCCCTCGGGCTATCCGCGTTTTGCTGAATACATGTTCCTCGCGGATTTCAAATATCGATATTCCGCTCTTGTCCAACTGCAAGTCAACGACATCCCCGATCACCTCTTCGAGCGACAAGGAACGAACCTGGTCATAGGAATGCTCCGCCATCTGCTTCATTCGTTCACGAAGCTCCGGGATGCCAAGTTCCATACGGTCAAGGCGTATCGTCTGAATGCTCACTTTAAGCTGGCGAGTCAACTCGCGGTCTGTAACAAAGGGATTCTCGTCGATCAGCTGAATCAGCCGCTGGTGACGGTCTTTCTTGGATAAACGATCGATGACGAAACAACTCCTTCTGCCGCTATGAAAGCCGCCATTCTTCAAACATATATATGTAAATTAGTCGCAAATATTAGAACCTGGTACTAATGTTAAGTATAAATCATGTCACGTCAAAAAGAAAGGGGGGCTTCAGACAAAAAAAATAGCACCTCACCAAAGATGAAGTACTACTTATTCAAAAACTATTGTTTGATGATCTCTCTTGCCTTATACGTTCCGCATACTTTACATACGCGATGAGCAAGCTTCAATTCTCCACATTGCTCGCATTTCACCATGCCTGGCACAGCCAGCTTAAAATGAGTACGACGCTTGTCACGACGTGTTTTGGACGTTCTACGTTGAGGTACTGCCATGTTCCCACCTCCTTATCAGTTCAACCCGCTGAACACGGGTGCCATATCCATCATCATTTAAAGAAGTCCTTCAGACCGGCTAGCCTAGGATCGATCACTTCCGTATCGCAGTCGCACGTGCCTTCATTCAGGTCCTTGCCACAATTCGGGCAGAGTCCCTTGCAGTCGGCTTTACATACCGGGGCTAGCGGCAGGTGGAGCAAAAATGCTTCTTCTACATAGGGAGTGAGATCCACACTCTCACCTTGCACGTATGTAGTGTCATCATTCTCATCCTGAATGGATTCAGGATCTTCCACCGGCTGGAATACTTCATGAAAAGGGATGTGCACATGTTCGCTGATCGGCTTCAGGCAGCGGGAGCAATTCATCTCCAGCTCGCCTTGCAATCGTCCACGAACATCCACCGTACCAGAAACCGATGCGGTTGCTGTCAGATCCACGTCTAATGGCTGAACAGCAAGGATATCCTTCCGGTCCTTAACAGCATTGCTTACATCCACGGTTTGATGGAACTGTAACGGTTGATCGCTGGTTGTCAATTTACGAAATTGAATTAGCATATCCATCACTCCAAACAAACAAAGATTATTATACCGATTCCCAAAGAGTTTTGTCAACAGGATAACCCTAACAACCTCTTTATTGTTACCCGATATTTCTCTTCATACTACCAGAAATACAACTCTCCCGGGGAATGCGCTTATTGTTGCGGGAACGGCATGTAATTATGTTATATTCTAATCAAGGAGTTGAAACGAATGAAGACGGTTGGCATTGTCGTTGAATATAATCCCTTACATAACGGTCATGTACTTCACTATCGCAAATCCAAAGAAGTTACGGGGGCAGATGCCGTCGTTGCTGTGATGAGCGGTCCGTTTCTCCAACGCGGCGAACCTGCCATCGCAAGCAAGCGCGCACGGGCGGAAATGGCCCTTGCCATGGGAGTTGACCTGTGCCTCGAGCTGCCGGTAACCTATGCCGTGCAGCCTGCGGAATGGTTCGCGTACGGTGCGGTAGCCATTCTGGAAGCTACGGGCGTAGTGGATTGCCTTTCCTTCGGATCCGAAAGCGGTACGCTGGAGCAGATTCTGCCGTTGTCCCGTTCGCTCGCAAACGAATCCGGCGAGCTTCGATCCGAAATCGAAAAGCGCCTCCGGGAAGGCATGAACTTCCCGTCTGCTTACGGTGCTGCCGCTGCTGCCCTATTCGGTGAGTCCGAACCGGCGATTGCCCATTTGCAAGAGCTGCTCACGCAGCCGAACAATTCCTTGGGCCTGCACTACCTAATCGCTCTAGAACGCCTGGGAAGCCGCATTACACCCTACACCATCGCAAGAGAAAACGCACAGTACCATGATCCCTTGCCGGGAGCGTCGTCCATTGCCAGTGCAACCGCCATCCGCAACATCATACTTTCACAGGGACTGGAAGCCGCCAGACCCTATATGCCGGAATTCACGCACAGCATCATGGAGCGGGAAATCAAGAGCGGACGAGCTCCCGTCCATTGGGAGCAGTTCCGCCAGCCGCTGTTTCAAACCCTGCTCACGCATACGCCTGCGCAGCTTGAAGCCCTTCTCGAAGTGACCGAAGGCTTGGAGCACCGTGTTCAGCGCTCGCTATTTCAGCTGGAGCAGCCGACGGTTGACGCCCTCCTGGAAGCGCTGAAGACCAAGCGCTATACGCGGACCAAGCTTCAGCGCATGCTGCTGCACATCATGCTGAATCATGACAAGGCATCGATGAATCGCGAAGAGCTGGCGAAAGGTCCGGGCTATATCCGGGTCCTCGGCTTCAGCGAGACAGGGCGTTCTCTACTGAAACGTATGAAGCAGAGCGCCTCACTCCCCGTCATTCACAAGCCGGCCAAGCTGGAGCATCCTCAGCTGGAGAGGGACCTGATGGCAGCAGCCGTCTATGCCAACGGGCAACCTAGGCCGGATATGCGCCAATACTACGGCGATTACCTGCTGCCGCCGCTCACCCCTTAGGCGGCAGCTCCTCCAGATAATCCACTGCATCTTGCAGGTCCTCCACCGGGATCAGCTTCATGTCCGTTTTGATCCGGTCCGCGCGCTTCTTGGCTTCATCGTAATTTTTTTGCGGCACAAAAAAGATATCGGCTTCCTTCCGATCAGCAGCCACGATCTTGTGCTTCACGCCGCCAATGGGGCCTACGGCGCCTGATTTATCAATGGTACCCGTTCCGGCGACCCGGTAACCTTTGCTTAAATCACCATCGGTGAGCTGGTTATATATTTCAAGAGTAAAGATCAGCCCTGCTGACGGCCCACCGATATTGGTGTCCGCAAAATGAATGGTATGATCGGGATCGGCCGGCTCCACGCTTTGCATCGTGGCAATCATGACACCTAATCCGGGACGCTCCGCGCCGGTCTTCTCATCCTTAATGCTCACAAGCTGAACCTGTTCCTTAACGGTTTTCCCTTTGCGTTCAAGCTCCACGGATACCAATTCCCCGATGCTTTTCCCGCCTAACAGGCTGGCGATTTTCTCATTATCCTCTGCCGGCTGCCCATCGATCTTGATCAATTTATCGCCAGGACGGAAATGCTCGGCATTAGCAGCATTCTCGGAGATTGACATCACAAATACATAAGCTGGCTCGATGCTGTAGTCAATTCCTGCTTCCTGATAGGCGGCTTCCATTGCTGACGACTGGGAAGAATTCATGTAATACACTTGTGTGGCTGCATATTCATCCTTGCTCTGATCGCCCAGTTTCTCAGCTTTTTTCACAACCTCCGCATTCGGGTTAAACGCAGACATCATCAACAACGCCATATTGGCATAGCTAGCCGACACGGTTGTCATCATAAAAGTGCCCTCTTCCGCCGGATCTCCCTTCTCGACATTGATCATGGGGCGCACCTCTTCGGCACTCCCCGGTTGGTATACGAGATAAGGGGTCGGCATATAAACGACAACGTACAGCATGACCCCGACCATTAACAAATACAGCGCAATTTTTAAGCCATTCGGTTTTACAGACTTCTTCATGTGGTTCCCTTCCCTCCGCCTTATATATCCAGCCTTCCACCAAGTTTGGTCTGACGGTTGTCTCCTTTGCATAAAGTTGTACTAGCCATGTTTACGCTGAAAGGAGATTCCTTATGAATAAAGACAACGCCGTCAAGTCATCAAACGGGCTGTGGAACACCATTCTGCTGGGTGCCGCCGCTTTCCTGCTTGTACTGGCTGTCGTCAGCGCGCCCGAGCCTGCCTTCCAAGCCACCCTGCAAGCACTTAAGCTATGGTGGAATATCGTATTTCCCGCTTTGCTGCCGTTTCTCGTACTGGTGGAAATACTCATCGCCTATGGCTGGGCCCATGGAGTTGGCGTACTGCTGGACCCTTTGATGAAAAAAACATTCAAACTTCCCGGTGCAGGCGGCTGGGTTCTTATAACAGGAATGACGGCCGGATTCCCGGCAGGAGCGCAGGCCGCCTCCCGAATGCATACACAAGGCGAGCTTCGCGCCATGGATGCCGGAAGGCTCGCCGCTATATCCCATTTCTGTAATCCAATGACCATTCTCGTTGTCATCGGCACCGGCCTCCTTCATAAACCGGAGGCTGGGTATCTGCTGCTGATCGTTCATTGGATTTCCGGACTGCTATCCGCTTGGATATTCGGACTCTTTCATAAACCGGCTTCTTCAGAAGACAAACAGCGGTTTACTTCAACTCTACACACAGTACGGACAAGGGAAAACGCCCAACGCCCCCTTCTTAAAAGGGCAGCGACTGCGGCGCTGGAGGCCCATCAACGGGATGGGCGGAGCTTTGGCAAATTACTGGGCGATTCCGTTACCCGTTCAGTTCAAACTTTAATGATGACAGGCGGCTTTATCTTGTTCTTCGCCGTCCTGACCAGAGTATTGACCGGTCACCTGCTGCCGCAGCTTCCACCCTATCTTATATCCGGAATCTTGGAGACCCATCTGGCAGCCCAGTCCATCAGCTCCTCGGCATTCCAAGCAGGAATTTTACAGCTTGCCGTACTGTCCGCCGCACTTGCGTGGAGCGGAATCAGCGCTCAGCTGCAAAGCCTGTCGCTCATGCGGGAAACCGGACTCTCTTGGCGTTACTTTATGATGAAGCGAGCCCTGCATTCCATGCTCGCCTTTGCGATTACACTGGCAATGTGGAAGCCGGTCAGCGCCCTTTCAGCAGGCATCGTACCGGCTTTCCGAACGGAACCGCTGGATTACGCCAATGCGGATCAGCACTTCAACTTTTGGAGCGGATTGCCTTCATTCTTACAGGTTCAAGGCGTGATCTGCTTATCATTAATCGCGGCTTTCTGGCTGTGTTCCCGTCTTATTGACCGTTATCGCCGCTGAATTTACGGCGCATCGCGGCATGGACCTCGGGGCTAACCAGATCCGTGGTGTCTCCATTAAAATGAGCGATTTCCTTAACGAGACTTGAGCTCAGGAACGAATATTTGGGGTGCGTCATCATGAAGATCGTCTCGGCATCCGGATTCAGCTTGTGATTGGTGGATGCCAGCTGAAGTTCATATTCGAAGTCGGTCACCGTGCGGATTCCCCGCACGATGACCTGGGCATTCTTCTGACGGATATAATTCGCCAGAAGGTCACGGAAGCTGTCGATTTCCACATTCGGAAGATGTGCGGTTTCCTGTTTTAAGAGATCCTTGCGCTCTTCAATCGTGAACAGCGGGTTCTTGCTTAAATTATTCAACACGGCCACAATCAGCAGATCAAACTGCTTGGAAGCGCGTGTGATGATATCCATATGTCCCATGGTGACCGGATCAAAGCTTCCCGGATATACGGCAACTCGGTATGTACTAGTATTATCATTTGTCATCTTGTAATTCCTCCTCATCAAGCTCTGACGCTTGATCTTGCGCTGTCTCGTAACGATATATCGATATGGCGGTTTCTCCGTATTTCGCGGTCCGGAAACAACAAAAATCACCAAACTTCTCAGGATAATTGTAACTTGATTCGTATTCCAATACCACCACAGCTGAATCCTGCAGCAAACCTCGCTCTGCCATATCCAGCATCAGCTCGTCACCATTCTTAAACCTGTATGGCGGGTCCAAAAAAACCAGATCGAAGCTGTAGCCGCGCTTTTCAAGCGCTTTGAGCGCTCGTCCCGCATCGTTGCGGTACACCTCAGCCCTATCTTCAAGTCTGGCCGCCCTCAAATTATCCTTGATCGTACTGATGCTTTTCGGTTCAACATCAATAAAAACAGCACGATCCATCCCCCGGCTTAACGCCTCAATGCCAAGGCCTCCCGTGCCTGCGAACAGGTCAAGCAGGGCACCCCCCTCAAAGTAAGGGCCGATCATACTGAATATGGATTCTTTCACTTTATCCGTCGTCGGACGGGTGCTTGTACCAGGCACACTTTTGAGCGGCCGGCCCTTTGCACTTCCGGATACTACTCTCACTGCTTCATTCACCCGTTTCATTATCTATAAATTAATTGCCAAGACAACGTCATTGACAGTGATTATCGTAACACAATCATCCCATATATGAAAAACGAAACATAATGTCTCGCCATTTTTTTTCAAAGCCATGTATATTTCTACCACAGCCGGGCATCCTTGAAATATCGACATCAATGAATGTCGTAGACAACCGCGGAGAAGACTTACGTTTCCCCATAAGCTCTTCGTCCGGTTTCTCCTCTCCCATGAGGGAATCTCTTCGGAGGTTCCCGAACTAAATCCCTGTAACGG
>NZ_QLYT01000087.1:0-40070 GCF_003269305.1 Paenibacillus sp. MDMC362 | reverse complement strand
GCCTGGAAAACAGGGGGTAATCCCCCCATTTCCCCTCTTGAAGTGACCACTTAAAAAGGGAGAAACCCTGTACTTTGAAAAAAGTGCAGGGTTTCTCGACAATCTGAGGGATCTCATCATCCCTGTTTTGTGTATTCTGGAATAGTGCGAACTTGATTCAACATTTGAGGGCTTAAGAAGAACTTATATAATATCTTTCCTTAATGCCTCGGCATGCCGGAGCAGGACGTCTGCCGCCAGTTCCGACAGATGCTTGCCCCGCTGTGCCCGGACCTCGTTCTCAAAGCTGCCCAGATTCCCCTTCTCCAGCTTCTTCGTCAAACTATTGACGATACCGGCATTCCCAATCTCTCCGCTGCTCAGGAACCGTTCGATCAAAGCGATCATATCGCCGGTGCTCGTAAACGTCTGAAATTCAATCTCAGCTGCTGCCGTATTGCCTGCAAGATCTGCCCCTTCAACGGTTAAGACATGACTTCCGAGCGGAATCTGATACAGCGGGATGGCTTCACCGGGTGGGACGGGTTGGCCGTCCAGCTTGATGACCGTCCGGCTGTCGTCGACGCCGGAAACGGAATCACTCATATGGATGACCGGCGTCCAATCGCTGGAGACATTCCATCCTCCCTCCTGTGCCAGTGGCTCTACCCGAATGTCCGGCGGGGACAGATCAATGGCCAATGGAACGGATTGGATGCTTTCCTCTATACCTGCAGCGTTGACGGAGCGATAATATATCGCAGCCGATGCCGCTACCCGATCCAGAACGATCGGCCCCGAGTAGTGAGTCCAGGTAACGCCGTCCAAGCTGTAGACGGTTTCGGTAACGGTCGAACCGTCGTCTTGCGCGCTCAATTCAACGGTAACCGGCACCGTGTACCAGCCGTTCAGGCCGTTAGGTTGTTCCGGCGTTAATTTGGAAGTTGTGTGCGGCGGCGTATCGTCTTCTTCCGCGTAAGGCTCCGGAAGAACCGGCATCATGGTCGGATTCCAGCCATCCGATCCTTTCATCATCATGGGAACCGTGTACAGATTCGCTTCCTCCGGCGTGAGCTGCTTTGACCAATTCGCGCGGGCTTCGGCTGCCGCACCAGGTCCGGTATTGTTATATTCATAGTATTTGGCGGTTTTCTCGTTATCCGGTCGTCCCCAGTTATGCCAGCCTTTATCGTGCACGATTCCTTCCATTTCCGTGTTCATGAACAGCACGTGGGCAAATGGTCTCCATGGACGACCAAGGTAGACATCTTCGATTCCTTCCGTTCCTATAATCTTGCTGTTGAGGAATAAATATCCGTAGGGCTGATTTTCCGGCGTGCTGGCAGCGGTAATATATCCGCCTGAACGAACATTGTGAATGACGCTCTGGTCAAACACAGCGATTCCAGGTCCATAGATAAAATCCACCGCACCTTCAATATAACTGTTCTTCACATACACCCGTTTGCCAGCATTGTTCACAAAGAACGTATCCTGATAACCGATCATGCGGACATGGTTGAAAAAGGCCCTGTCTCCCCGAAGGTCCAGCGCGGGCGCCGGGCCTTGAGGACCCGCTCCATTCGCAAACGTGATGTTCTCAGCGGTAAAATCATCGGATTCGACGGCGGTGGCACGTTCATTGAATCCGGTACCGGTAATACCGGTGTAGGTGATGACCGTCCTTTCCTTGCTCTCGCCAATAAAGCTCACGGCATGCTTCGTCTTGGGAACGGTAACCTGCTCCTCATAGATTCCATTACGGATATAGATTATCGTTCGGTCCGTATTGCCATCCGGGATGGAATCCACCGCGGCTTGAACGCTCGTAAACATGCCTGTGCCGTCTTTCGCCACGACGATGACGGAAGCAGGCGTTGCTCCTTGAGGATCGCTTCCGACGCCCGGTCCGTTCCCGTTCACCGACCTGACCGAATAATAATAGGTTTTACCGGTAACGACATCCGTATCGATGAATCCGGGCTGCCGCAAATCAGACGCGATGACTTTACCTTCTTCGTTTCTGGCTTCCGACCTTGTAATTTGGTAAGAAGCTGCTCCTCCTACGGCTGACCAGGAGAGCTTGACGCGGTCCTTGGCCGGGTTTAGTCGAAGATCACCGGGAGGCGGCGCCGTATTCGCAGGGAATGGAATGACCCGAACCGCTTCAGAATTCGCGCTGGAGGCGGCGCGGTTATGTGCGGAAACGACATAATAGTAGGCCCTCCCATTCTCCAAGCCGCTGTCCTCATAGCGGACATCCTTTACTTGATCGGCAATGACCGTGTAAGGGCCGCCATGAACGGTGCTTCGCTTGATCTGATAACTCGAAGCTTCGGGTGAGGCATTCCACGAGATCACCGCCGATGCATCGCCGGCACTCGCTTTAACACCTGCTGGCGACTCTAGCGGCGCCACTGGGCGGACCTCGACCGGGTCCGACGCATCGCTTTCGCCGGCAACGCTAGTCGCCGTCACCGCATAATAGTAGACTTTACCGTTTACAAGCCCCGTATCTCTATAGAAGGGCTCTTCAACGCGTCCCGCCTCGATATAAGGCCCTTCCTGGCTCTCGCTTCGTTTTACCGTATAGGTAACCGCGTGCTCCACCGGCTGCCAGGTAAGATCCGCCTGGGTGTGACGGCCAAGTCCCGCGAGCTCCATCGGCGCTTGCGGCTTTACGGCATTCACCGACGGCGTGACACGCACTTGGTTGGAGGGATCGCTTTCTCCAAACTCACTCACGGCCGTAACCACATAATAATAAGTGGTTTCATTGATGACACTCGTATCCGTAAACGATGGAGTGGAAGCACTCCAATCGGTAGCAACGGTCTCGTAAGGTCCCCCGTTGGTCGTGCTTCTTTTAACAGTATAAGATAGAGCTCCTTGCGCGCTGCTCCAATCCAGCTGAACCTTTCCGTTCCCCGGGATCGCCCGCAAGCCTTTAGGCGCGGCTGCCGGCTCTACGTATACCTTGATGTTGTCGAAGTAATAGGTTCCCTTGCCGGTTCCGGGCGTTCTCCCGAACAAGGCGCTTCCCAGCCCTAACGTCCGCATATCGTCCCTAAACTCAACCCGCTCCGCTGCCAGCACGTTGTCCACGTAAATATCCATGGTGTTGGCGGCCGCGTTCGCAATGACTTTCAGATTGTACCAGCGGTTGGCGGCCGGGAGGCCGGTCAGCTTGACGTCTTGCCCATTCTTGTTCTTGTAGACCAGCGCGTAGGCATCCTCCTGAACCGGTAACTGAGGCTTGCGCACCTCTAGAGCGATCGGCGTCTTGGTGCCTCCTGCATCCTTGATTTGAAGCAAAACCGAAGTGCCGGGCATGGCCGGTGACATGAAATCCGTCTCGACAACAACCGTACCCAACTGCTGCGGGAAGTTTAGGGTAAACCCTGTGCTGCCCACGGCATTATCGTATACCTTCAGCGCCTTTTCCGAACCGTTGCCCGTAGAATTGGCGGGGACTTGTTCCACCGTGACCGTATGATCCGCATCTTGAGGCTGCGGGATCACGCCATATCCGTCAGGCACTGAGCCGGCTTCAAGATTTTCGAAGTCATCGTTCACATAATACACGGTTTTCGGACCGCTGCCTGTATCCGCCGATAGATTCACGTTGGAAAATGTGGCGGTATTGTATTTCCACGTCTCATTGTTCACTTTGGCCGCATCCGCCACGAGTCCGACATGGGCTAGCTTAGGCAAATCGACTTGGACGTTTCCGACCGTGGTCCAGCTGGTTCCATCTTGAGAGATCATCGATGTGAATTGGTTATCCTTACGGACAAGCTTGATCCAATAAGGCAGCTGAAATTGCTGCTCCGGCTGAATTCTCGCAACCTCTCCGCCCTCCTCGGCTCGACTGAGGGTAACACCTCTTTTCCCCGTACGAATATAAGGGACGACCAGGGAAACGAATGGAGCATCCTCCTTCAGGCTCTCGCGGAACATGATGCCGGCTTCTGCTTCCTCGTTCGTTGGGGTAATGCTTTCAACCCTGGCAACAATTTCAGCATCGCCCTCAATTTCCTGATAGGCAAAATGAAAGACGTCCTTCGTGCCGCCGATATCGCCTGCCGCCTTGACGGTCACTGCGCCGGGGCCCTTACCTAGCTGCGTGTGTCCCGGTATTCCCGGACTGCCTATATCGGCCGACCTCCAAGGATCGATGCTTCCTTCCGTGTTCGCATGAACGATCACGCCTGTCGAGAACGCCATCGTTCCCGTATCGTCGATCGCTTTCGCCGCCCAATAATGGGTGCCGTCGGCAGCGTCCGTCCACTCATAGCGGAACGGCATGCTGTCGTCCTCTCCAACCTTCTCTCCGTTCCGGTAAAACTCGACCTTCGATACGCTTCCGTCTTCATCGAAAACGGACGCTTCAATCGTCACGTTCGCTCCGGCTTTGACCACCGTGTTGTTCGCCGGAGCAGTAATGACTGCAGAGGGATTAGCTGATCCGTTTCCCGTAATGGAATTCAAATACAGCTCCAGCTTCGTGTATCCTTCCTCATTGGCCAGATTGCGGTCGCTCGGGTCTATCGGGTCCAGCCCGCGAGCGATCTCCCAATCATTCGGCATTCCATCATGATCATCATCTTCTAACGAGGATCTAACCGGTTCTTCGAGCGGATAACCGCCTACTTCATTCTGAGAGTTGATATGCATGCCGGTTCGGTGAATAACGTCATGGATGATTCTGGCATCGACGGCATCCCGCTTGGGCAGGGTGGCGCCAGCGCTTTGCATAACCGCTGCATAAGCCTCTTCGGCGGATTCGGTCGGCAATGGATTGGCAAAGGAAGCGGGAGTTTCCAGCTTCACGTAATTCGGATACTTATGAACGCCGGACCAGTTATCCTGTGTATATTCCGGATATCCGTCCATAACGTTGCCGTCAATATAGTAGCTCCCGGTGCTCTCCGCATTCATAAACCGAACCACTTCCGTTTCGGGGCCGGGCTTGTAATAATTGTTGATCATATTGGTAACCGCCCCTTTGCCTCCGTACGAAGCAAAGAATCCCCAGTTGTAAACAACATTATTGCGGAAATCGTGGGAATTGCCTGCCGTGCTGTCAAACGCCGGGTTACGGCTGGAGTTGTGGGCAATCAAATTATGATGAAAGCTGGTGTTTTTGCCGCCCCATATCCCGCCGTAGCCGTGTCTGCCTTTGACATGTTTGCTAATATGCATGGCGTCCGCAATGATCGACCACTGCACCGTGACATTTTCGTTGCCGTAAGGGCTGAGCACTTCGTCAACGGACCAGCTGAATGAGGAGTGGTCAATGATAATATCTTTCTTATACCGCCCGCCAAAAGAGTCTGTTTCCGTTTCGTTCATATCGCCCAGCCGGAAGCGCATGTAACGGATGATCAGATTGTTTCCATCGAAGGACGTCGGGTATCCGATGACCGTAATCCCATCGCCCGGAGCCGTTTGACCGGCAATCGTCAGATTGTCTCCAAGAATCTTAAGGGGTGATTTCAGCTCGATAATGCCGCCGACTTTAAATACAACGGTCCGGTTTCCAGCGCTGACCGCATCACGAAGCGAGCCTGGGCCCGAGTCGGCCAGCGTCGTTACCTCGTACACGTCGCCGCCCCGGCCGCCGCTCGTATACTTTCCACCGCCTTCGGCACCCGGAAATGCCGGCGTTCGCGAGAAATTGGACGGGGTTACGGTTTCAGGGCCCTCCTCAGCATAAGCGGCTCCGCCGGAAAAACTTGTAAACAGCATGGTGAGGACAAGCATTTGCTTTAACCATTTTGCTGCTTTCAATTGCATACCTCCTTATTATTTTGAAATGCTTGCAACGGTTATAAATTGATCACCTCCTTTCTAAGCCTTAATGAATCCAACAGCAAAGCTACTAGATCACGACCTCCCCAGGTTCCACTTCAGAAGAAATCATAATCTGCCTAGCCTTATCGGCCTTCAGCCCCGAGCATTCGATATGCCTGGACCGTTCCCCGGTCACCACCAGCAGGAGGTCATCCTGCGAGCCCTCTTCTCCGCTGACATTCGCCACCTGAACATTTCGGCTTTGGTGAAAGAGAAGCAGCTGATTTTCCTGATTGCGAAGGACGATGTCCTGAATGCTGAGGTTCTTTCCATTTCGGCATACAATGCCTTCCTGACTTGTGATTGCCGACCGCATCACCGTCAAGTTCTCCACCGGCATCTCCGGCAAGCCGTTGATGAGCAGCGCAGTGTGCGCGCCGCTGCACACCATATCCTGAATAACAATATTCCGGAATACGGGGGTTTCCTCGGTAACCGGCAGCATCATTTCCGTTTGATACTCGCCGGAGCCGGCTTTCCCTTCGTAATATAAATTGAAGGAGATCGCATCCCCGTCGATATCCCGCATCCGGATCCTTTCAATGAAGATGTTCTCGACCACGCCGCCGCGACCGCGGCAGCTTTTAAAACGAATGCCGATATCGGTGCCGATGAAGGTGCAATCGGATACGTATACATCCTTGATGCCTCCGGACATTTCACTGCCGACCACGATGCCGCCGTGGCCATGATAAACGGTGCAGTTCCGGATGCTGATCCGCTCACTCGGCTTTCCCAGCAGGCGCCCGGCTTCATTCTTGCCGGACTTCAGACAAATCGCATCATCTCCTACATCAAACGAGCTGTTTTCCACGGACACGTATTTGCACGAATCGATGTCCAGACCGTCCCCGTTCTGGGCATACCATGGATTGCGGACGGTAATGTTCTGAATGGTGATCTGCTCCGATGCCCATGGATGCAGGCACCAGGCTGCGGAGTTTTGAAAGGTGGGGCCGCTGAGCAGGATCCGTTTGCAGTTTCTCAAGCTGAGCAGATTAGGCCTCAGGTAATCTCTCACAGGCGCATAGTCATGTGGATCCTCGCTGCCTGACTGTTCGATCCGAGCCAGGGTTTCCTCACCGTCCCGAGCTGCCGGCGTAGGCCACCACAGTCCCTCGTCATCAACGACGCCGCCGGAGTGAATTAAACGTTCCCACTGGCTTTCCGTCAGCTTCCCTTGCTTAACGGGCCTCCAGGCTTCGCCGCTTCCGTCAAAGATGCCGCCGCCGGTAATCGCGATATCCTCCAGCCCTTCTCCATCGAGCGGAGACTGGCAGCGGAACATCTGCCTGCCCTCATAACTAGACATCCGGATTGGATAAGCCTCGAATTGCTTACTGAACACAACAAGCGCACCGGCAGAGGCGTGAAGCTCAATCCGGCTCTGCAGAGTCAATGGACCTGTGTGCCAGATCCCGGGAGGGATGACCACCTTCCCACCACCGGCCTTTGCGCAGGCTTCAATCGCTTGATGAAATGCCTCGGTGTTGTCATATACACCGTCTCCAACGGCTCCATAGTCCGTAATCGTTACTATATAATCCGGGATCACAGGTAAGTCAGGACATATCGCTACTTCTGTTTGTTTGATCATGTGTACCTCCGTTTTTGTAAGATTGCTTTTTCGATCTATACCGGCATGACGATACACCTTTCGCCTCGTTCGGTAGGCATTTCGATGACACGGCCATGGCGTTCCATCGGGACCTCTATTCCTTCCGGGGTTAAAAATACTTCTGCTCCGCAGAAAACTCATACTTTTTTCATCTTAAAAATTGTTGCCGATTGCGTTCAAAGCCCTTGAAGATCGGCTGCAGGCATGATATATAATTTTCTACGATCACAATCGGTGGTAATCCAACCATGCGAACTAAGGAGTTAATGAGGAATGAATGACCGGCTGCAGCCCAAGTACCACATCGGAGATCATGATTTCTCCATCCAATACATGTCGCGAAACGGTTCCAGCAGCATGCCCCGTCCGCATGAGCATCCCTACTTTGAGCTGTATTACTTGCTTAACGGTGAGCGGGTCTACTTCATGGACGATAACGTGTTTACCGTCAAAAAAGGGGATATGATGATCGTGAACCCGCATGATCTCCACTCAACGGCAAGCTCCGATAAACTGACCTTCGAGCGGGTGCTGATCAGCTTCTCCAGAAACTTCATCGAACAGGGCGATGCCGGCGTCGCCAAGCTGCTCGATCACGGGACGTCCAGGCTCGTTCGCATTCCGCTGAAGCATCAGCCCGAAATCGAACGGCTGCTCCTTTCGATGCTCGCAGAATGCCAAACGGAGCAGACTCACTACAGCTCATTGGTGCGCGCGTGGATGAACGAGCTGCTCATCCGTCTTCATCGGATCGAGACCACGCTTCAATTCCAAACCCATGAATATGAGCATCCGATGCACCAGAAAATTTCAGAAATTGCCCAATACATCAAATCCAATTATCATGAAAGGCTTACGCTGGAGCAGGTCGCCAAGCAGTTTTACATCAGCCCTTCCTATCTCAGCAGAGTGTTCACCAAGCTGACAGGCTTTCACTTTCGCGAGTACCTGCAGGTGGTACGAATTCGCGAAGCCCAGAAAATGCTCGTGAACAGCAGAGAATCCGTACAATTCATCTCCGAGCAAGCCGGATTTGAGCATATTGCCCACTTTAATAAAACCTTCAAAAAAATCGCGGGAACCACGCCTCTTCAGTACCGCAAGCGTCATGTATAGAATCGGGGCTGTTCCAACGTTGTTACCGTCTTGGAGCAGCCCCGTAAGCTTTCTCTTTCTATATCTCTCCTCTTCCAACCCTAAACCAGTCGATATCCGCATACCCTCTGTCCGCTTGTTCTTCCGCACTTGCCGCGAACAATCCGAGCTTGGCTCCAACCCAGTGACCCTTTTCGGCTTCGAACTCCCTATCTCCGCACGGCAGGAAAGGACCGTTGACAGAAGCAAAATAGAAGCGGCATTGAGCACCGGGATGAACGGTCACCCGAATCGTTACCTCCCCTTCATCCAATCCGTCAGACCACATCACATTCTCCTCCGAGCCGTTCCCTTGGGCCTGAATAATTTCCATGGCGGAGCCGTCCGCCTTCATCTGAATGGCAGCATAAGCGAATGTTCGTCCGAATACGATCAAGCCCGCCCGTTCACCAGGCTTTAGCGCAGTCCCATCCAGTTTGGCTTCCGCATGAAATACTTCCGCCGGGAATTTCTGCATCAGCAAGTGAGGAGCATCGTAGATCGTGCGCGAAGGCTGGTTCTCCGGCACCGGGAACGCGAATAATCGCAAATGGCTTTCCTTCTCGAATGCATACCAGGCCGGATTCGGATTGGCCTGCCACTGCCACTGCAGACCAAGCTGAGCGTCTTCGAACTCGTCTGAATCGTCCGGTGCCTCAATCCTGTATTCCCCGCCTACGTTTGGCTTCGGATAACGCAGAACCGGTTCGCCGATCCCGTCTCCATTCGTATCGGCACCCATCTCCGGCCAATCATCCACCCAGCGTATCGGCTGCAGATGAACAATTCTTCCGTAGGCCCCTTTGTCTTGAAAATGCATAAACCAGGATTCGCCCGAATCCAGCTCTACCCAGCCGCCCTGATGCGGGCCGTTAATCGGGCTATCGCCTTGATGCAGTACGATTTTGTCTTCATAGGGGCCAAAGACCGAGGTTGACCGAAGCACGGTCTGCCACCCCGTAGATACTCCCCCGGCAGGCGCAAAAATATAGTAATAACCATTTCGTTTATACATCTTCGGCCCTTCCATCGTCGGATGACGCTCGGTCCCGTCGAAGACAATCTGACCTTCATCCAAGAGGCGCTTTCCGTCCGGGGACATCCGGCACATCCTTAACAAATGCTTGATGCCGCATCTGCTTTTGGCAAACGCGTGAACCAGGTAGGCCTGGCCGTCATCGTCCCAGAACGGACACGGGTCGATCAGGCCTTTCCCTTCTTGAACCAGGTGCAGAGGCGTCCAGCTGCCTGCCGGGTCCGCAGCTGTGCTCATCATGATGCCGACATCCGGATCCCCGTAGAACACCCAGTACTTGCCGTCATGGAACCGAAGGGCCGGAGCCCAGACGCCGTTCCCATGTTGAGGGACGTCATAGCCCGGCAGCTCCATTCGGGGCAGCACATGATTAATAATCCTCCAGTTGATCAAATCCTTCGAGTGCAGAATCGGCAGTCCCGGCAGATGGCCGAAGCTGGAGGCCGTCATATAGAAATCTTCCCCGACCCGAATCACATCCGGATCCGAATAATCCGCATGAAGCACCGGGTTCACGAACGTCCCGTCACCCTGATCCGACATCCATGGTTTGTTCTGTAGTGATTGCATTGTTGACGATGAGTGCATCATTCAGTTCCTCCTCCTATAACGAATCTAGTAACCGCTCCATTTCCAGACTGGCAAGGATGAAAGGCGCCACGCCAATCTGGGCATCGGACACCACTTGTTCACTGATGTAATATTCATACGACCCGTTTCGGTCATCGCTGAGTCCCGCCCCATGACATATGGAATGAAGATGCACGCCGGTTTCGCCAGCCTCAACAAACCGCTGAATCAAACCATCGTAAGCCCGCTCCGCAACAGGTCTTGAAGACTGCTCCAGGTACTGGAGCCGAACGCCCTTGGCCAAAGCGTAAATAAACATGGAGGAGCCGGAGGTTTCAAGATAATTGCCTTCCCGGAAGCCCTGATCGAGCACCTGGAACCACAGCCCGCTCTCTTTCTCCTGATAACGTGCCAGCGCTCGGCTTAGACGTTCGAGTATGCCAATCATCGTACCTCGCTTCGGATGATCTACCGGAAAAAACTCAAGACTGTCCACAAGCGCCATTGCATACCAGCCCAAGGCCCGGCTCCAAAAATGCGGGGACCGCCCGCTGTCAGGATCGGCCCATACCTGTTCCTTCGCTTCATCCCATCCGTGATAGAGCAGGCCCGTCTTGGGATCCCGGGTTCTACGCTCCACAAGCAGAAGTTGGTGAGCTACCTCGTCGAACAGTTCAGGTCGGTTGTAGGTTTTGGCATACTGGGCCAGAAACGGCGAAGACATATAGAGCCCATCCAGCCACATCTGAAAGGGGTATACTTTTTTGTGCCAAAAACCGCCGTCCGTCGTTCTGGGCTGGCCGATCAGCTGGGCGGCCAGGGAATGGGAAGCCTTTTCATAACGGGAGTCATGAAATCTGGCACTTAGCGCAAACAAATTTTTCCCCTGGTTGATCTGGTCCAGATTATAATCTTCGATCCTGTACCCCCGAATGCTCCCATCCGCCTGGACAAACAGATCCATATGCCGCCTCATGAACTCAAAATAATCGTCCTTGTTATAAAAATCCCCTGTGCGGGCGATCGCCATGAGCATCATCCCGGGTACATACGCCCATCGGCGGGCAATTTCCGGGTGAAGTCCCTCGCTGTCCGCTTGACGGAGAATGGTTTCCGCCGTCCGGACGGACCATTTGTTCTCTTGCTTCAAAACCGCCTCACCTCAATATCCTTGGAAGATTTAATCTCAAGCCTCATTATAAAGAAACATAAACGATAAAAATTCCGGATTTGATGCTGAATCATCCGCATATTTTGCATTTTATGCTCTATTTCTCAGTCTTCTCTCCTTCTAGAAAACAAGTCTAAGAAGCTGTTTTTTTTCAAATCCGGCAAAAAAGGCAAAGAATGACTCGATTTAAACATCGGAGATGTTTTTATTGGAATCTCCAATTCGATAACATAGATATAAAATCCATAGAGGAGCGTGTTCATCGATGAAAATCACAGTAGATCCCAGCGGGCAAGGCGACTTCGTGACGGTGCAATCTGCAATCGACTCGATTCCCGAACAGTCCGATTGTCTTGTCATCATCGAAATTAAAAAAGGTGTTTACCGTGAGAAAATCAACATTCCTTCATCGAAACCAGCCATCCGTATGATCGGTGAAGGACCTGAAGAAACGATTCTTACCTATTCGGATAACGCCCACACCTTAGATGAAGATGGACAACCCCTCGGGACCTTTCGCAGCGGAAGCTTCTATATCTGCGCAAATGATTTCAGCGCCGAACAATTGACCATCCGCAATGATTCCGGTCCTGGGACGGGTCAGGCAGTCGCTGCCTTTATCGATGCCGACCGGGTGTCCTTTCGGTATGTAAAACTTGAAGGTGATCAAGATACGCTCTATGTGTCCGGCGGACGTCATTTCTTTGCCGAATGTTATATCGAGGGCGATGTCGATTTTATATTTGGGCCTGCAACGGCCGTATTCGACCGGTGCACCATCCACTGCAAGCGGTCCGGTGGTTACCTGACCGCAGCCAATACGCCGGAGGAAGCGGAGTTTGGCTATGTCTTTATCGATTGCAAAATCTCGGGAGCACCCGGTGTTGAGAACGTATACCTTGGCCGGCCTTGGCGTGCTTATGCCAATGTGGTGTTCATCCGATCCGAGATGGACGGCTCCGTTCATCCACAGGGCTGGCATAATTGGAACCAACCGGACCGTGAAGAAACATCGCGTTATGCCGAATTCGGCAGCCGCGGCCCCGGAGCATCCCCCTCCTTGCGGGTTGCGTGGTCCAGGCAGCTCACTGAGACCGAGGCTAAACGGTTTACCATCGAACATGTGCTCAGCGGCCAAGACCGTTGGTATCCGCCCTACACTCCTGGTACATCCAATCAGACGAGAGGTTGATGATGATGACTGCACTGGCTCGAGTCCGTCCGGAGGACGTCGGTATTCCTCCTTCCGCCATTCTCCGCTTTATGGAGGATATGACGGAAAGGAATATGAACCTGCACAGCTTTATGCTGCTTCGGCATGGCAAAGTAGCTGCCGAAGGTTATTACTCCCCTTTTCACAAGGATTTAAGGCATCCGATCTTCTCCGTCAGCAAGAGCTTGACATCGGCAGCCGTCGGCATTGCCATCGGTGAAGGACGGATCTCCCTGGAGGACAAGGTCATTCATTTTTTTCCGGATAAGCAGCCGGAGACCGTACACCCGTATACTGCCGATATGACTATCCGACATCTGCTGAGTATGCAAACCGTCCACCGAAGATCAACCAATAAGGAGGCCAGGGATATCGTGTTCGAATACCTTCATACGCCGCCGAGTCATCCCCCGGGGACCGTCTTTGCCTACGATACGACAGGTACGCATACGCTGTGCGCCATTCTCCAACGGGTTACGGGGACCACCGTGCATGACTATCTCGATGACCGCTTGTTTCAGCCCCTCGGGATGCAGGATATCGAGTGGGAGACCTGCCCGCTCGGAATTAACCAGGGCGGCAGCGGAGCCTATTGCACCACGGAGGATCTGGCCAAATTCGGTCAGCTCTATCTGCAGGACGGGCTGTGGAACGGAATCCGGATCCTGCCGGAGGGCTGGGTAGAGTTAAGCACGTCCAAGGTCGTTGATAACTCCAGTGCCGGTATTCTGCTGGAAGGACGAAGGGGGTACGGATACCAGTTCTGGCGGGCCAGACGTCAATCCTACTGCGCTTTCGGCGCCGGCGGGCAATTCGTCCTTGTCATTCCAGACCATGACGCCGTTTTTGTCTCGACGGCCAACACCATGCTGAACCGGGATGAGCACCAAGGAATCCTCGATAGCGTATGGTCCCATCTGGTTCCTTTTATGCAGCAGTCCTGCCCCCTTGATGATGCCGGTTATGACCGGATGCAGCAGCGTCTGAGCGCCTTGAAGCTCCATCTGCCGGATGGAAGCTCTATCTCATGTAAAGCCGTGCAGGTCTCGGGGCAGCAATATCGCCTAACTGCTAACGAGCCGGGATGGACAAGTTGTTATTTTACGTTCAGTGAGCAATCCTGTGAACTCACCTTCATTCATGAAACCGGTCGTCCCAGGGTTGTTTGCTCCATGAATGATTGGCATATCGGCCCAGATCCTTTTTTCGGGCTTCCCTCCGCGTGCGCTGCAGTATGGGCAGACCCGTCGACTTGCTTGATCCACATTCAGCTGCTGGAACAACAGCAGATGTTTATTCTTACCTGCCGTTTTGACCGCGATGGTCTTGTGCTGCAAATTAAGCCAGCAGGCGCGCTTAAAACGAACCATCTTGATCTCGTGCTAATTGGAACGAAAACGGACAGCCCATGAACCGAGAGCTCCTAATTTGCCTCTCTATATAAGTGAATGATTGATATGCATATAAAGGCAGCCGTGTGAAATGCTCTTTCGATCATTAAGCAAGTTATAAGCAGTAGCGAGAGACAAAGCAGCCAAGTACACCAAATGCACTTCCTTTTCCTTGCCGCTTTGTCTCTCGTTTACATGCTCAATGACCGCTATTTTTGATTCGTGTTAGATTCTTTATATTCTGCAGCCATTTGATCTCCGCCGCTCTTTCTCCATTTCTCCACTTCCGCCTTCCAGCCGGCCTCGTCAATCTGCCCCATAATGAACTTGGTTTGTGCATCGGTGATGATCTGCTCCAGCTCTCCGCCGCGTTCATTGTAAGTCGTCGATTTCAGGGTAAGCGCAGGATTCGGTACAATGTACTTCTCGTTCTCATACACGATTTGTTTGTTCTTGTTGAACAGCTCCGTTCCTTTCGGTTTCTTCTCCATGTTGTACAAATCGCCCCGTTGCGGAAACGTATCCCGATAAGGCTTGACTTCTTGAGCGTCCTTATCCGCATCGATCGTTACGGTATAATCTCCTTCGACTTTGTAATGCACGCCTTCGATGCCTTTATTAATAACATTGACCATCTCGGGATCCAGCAGTTTGTCAACGAAGGTCAGCACTTTAGCCAGCTCTTCTTCAGACTTGACCGTTGATCTGGGGATAGCCAGGAAGCCGGTATTTCCGCTTTCCCCCGGAACGCGAACGCCTTCAGGACCTTGCAGCGGAGATACGTCGACAACCGCTTCCGGAACAACCTTTTCCAGCTTGGTTTGCAGCGATTGACCGTTACCGCCGGAGATCCGGATATTCGCGCGGCCCGATTCATACACCTTATTGAGCTCGGAGGAATCAACCACGGCGAAATCCTGATTAATCAGCTTCTCTTCATATAATTTTCTAAACAGCTTCATGACCTCGAAGAACTGCTCGGATACGAACTCCGGATAGAAGTTGCCTTGCTCGTCAATGCCCCATTTATTCGGTGCGCCTTGGGAAACGGCAAGCCGGGTTAACGTTGATGCCGTCCCCTGGTTATAGCCTTTGTCGAGCATCATCCCGTAGGTGTCCCTTTTTCCGTTGCCATCCGGATCCTCCTCCGTGCTGTACCGGATAATCTCATACCAATCATCCAGGGTGACAGGCTCCTTCAAGCCGGCTGCATCGAGCCAGTCCTTGCGGTAGCTGACGATCGCCCGGCCCATGTCCCGGAACAGGGGGATGCCGTACACTTTGCCGTTCACGCTAATGTTGTCGTAATAGGCCTGCGGCTGCGCGGCCAAATTCGGGTAATTTTTCAAATGGGCTGTGATGTCCCAGAACAGATCGGCTTCGAGTGAGCTGATCGTCGTTGGCGTATAGTTCAGCTTGATCAGCTTCGGAAGCTCATTGGAAGCGACCATGACGTTAACCTTCTCGTCGTATGCAGAGTAAGGGATCCACTGAATCCGCAGATCCGTATTCGTATATTCGCGTATTTTTTCCTCCATCTGATTTTTCGGGTCGGGTATTTCCCCAACCTGATTAACCACCATGGTGAGCGGATAAGGTCCGTCGCCATTGACCCCGCTCCCGCCGCTCTTGTCCCCGCAGGCCGTTACAACCATCATCCCCGCCAGCATTGCCATAGCGGTTGTCATCCATCTTTTCTTCATCTTTACCCCTCCATATTCATTTCTATTGAAACCCTCTTATGAGGTAGTTCAAAATTCGTCTTCCCATGACGAAGTAGTTCGGGAAGACTTATTGAACTCGCACTCTTATGGGAAGAAGGCACATCCAACCGGTTATCCTTTCACAGAGCCCAGCATGACGCCTTTCGCAAAATGCTTCTGCAGAAAAGGATACACGAGCAGAATGGGCACGGTGGCAAAAACGATGACCGCCATTCGAATCGTTAACGGCTGCACGTCCATTTCGTCGAAGCTGGAATCCCCCACCCGGCTCTGTGCCAAAATCACGATTTCCCTAAGCAGGACCTGAATCGGCCATTTCTCGTTATCATTGATGTATAGAATGGCATTAAAAAACGTGTTCCAGTGAGCAACCGCGTAAAACAAACCGAACGTGGCCATCGCTGGCAGCGACAATGGAAGCACAACTCGAATCAGAACTCCCAAGTCATTGCAGCCATCGATTTTAGCCGAATCCTCCAGCCCGTCGGGAATTTGCTGGAAAAAATTCTTCAGCACGATCAGGTTAAACGCACTGATGGCACTTGGTATCATCAAGGACCACAGCGTATTGGTCAGATTCAACCCGTTCACGACGAAATACGTCGGTATCATCCCCCCGCTAAACAGCATCGTGATCAATACGCCGAGCAGGATCGGATTTCTGCCCCGGAGATGAGGCTTGGACAACGGATAAGCCATCAGCGATGTAAACGCCAGATTGATCAGCGTCCCTACTACCGTAATATAGATCGAAACGAGCAAGCTTCGCGGCAGTGTGTCGGACGAGAATATATATTGGTACGATACGAGCGACCATTCTTTGGGCCATAGAATCAACCCGCCCTTGGCGACTTCAGCCGGACTGGCAAACGAAACCGCCAGCACATACACGAATGGAAGAACACACACGATCGCAACGATGAATAAAATCGAATGGTTAATGATATCAAACAGGCGATTGCCCCAGGTTTGATCTTGACGCACGTTTATTCCCTCCTGTCATTTCAAAAAAAACATCCGTGGGCATCTACTCAGTACACCCCTTCTTCCCCAAATCGCTTGGCCATCCAGTTTGAACCGAGAACCAGAATCAATCCGACAAAGGATTTAAACAATCCGACGGCTGCGCTGTAACTGTACTGTGCTTGCGTCATCCCTTTGGTATATACATACGTATCAAATACTTCACTCACTTCCCGGTTCGTCGGCGTGATCATCAGGAAGATTTGCTCGAAGCCCGAGTCCAGGAAGTTGCCTAAACGAAGAATAAGCAAAATGATGATCGTGCTGCGGATGGCCGGCAGCGTGATATGCCACAGCTGGCGCCAGCGTCCGGCTCCGTCGATCCGTGCGGCTTCATACTGTTGCAGGTCTACGCCTGCAAGGGCGGCAAGAAAGATCACGGTACCCCAGCCTACTTCCTTCCAGATCGACTGGGAAACAATCATCGTTCGGAACCAATCCTTCTCCAGCAGGAATGCGATTTTCTCGCCCGTTATCTGATAAATGATTTCATTCAGAATGCCGTTCTCGGTCGTAAACAATATATAGAAAATACCGACAACGACAACCCAGGATACAAAATGCGGGATGTAGATCAAGGTTTGTACAAATCTTTTGAAGCGTTCCCGCCTCAGCTCATTCAGCATGAGCGCCAATATAATCGGCAGCGGAAAGAAAAAGATCAGATTATATAACGCTAGAATGATGGTGTTTCGAAAGAGCATCCAAAATTGCGGCTCGCTGAAAAAGCGCTCGAAATGTTTGAACCCGACCCACGGGCTGCCGAAGAACCCGGTATGCGGCTTGTAATCCTGAAAAGCCATCGTCACCCCGTACATCGGCACGTATTTAAATACGATAAAATACAGCACGCCTGGCAGCAGCATCAGATACATCCATCTGTCCCTGACTAGATCCCTTAGTAAGAGCTTTCGTTTCTCCAGGCGCAGTTCCCTCTTTACTTGCGGGCCGACTGTTGCCGGAGCTTGATTTGTGTTCATAGCACCTCTCCTAAAAGTTTTGTAAGCGTTACTTCTTGAATGAACTTCGAACAAAACTCACTTCGGAAGCATGCGCTTAGTTTGGTAAGCGTTACTTCTTGAATGTGCTTCGGACAAAACTCACTTCGGAAGCACGGGCATTGCCTGTTTGAACATTGTTTTTGTTCGTTGTATGCGTTTTCACGGACTTATTATCCGTCACCATCTCCGTGTCCGGCTATACTCCGTTCATGACTTCACGCACCAGCCCTCGGTGAATGCCTTCCCAGCAAGGATTACAGGATTTCACCAAATTCCCTGTGTATGCCGTATTCCACCTTCTATATGCCGCATATGACTTACAGATAAGAGCTGGATCTTCGCCGTCTACATTAGCCATGGAACAAATGGTTCCGAATCAAAATTTACAATGGTTCCGTACGGGTGCAAAAAAGCTGCTCCACCGCAGAACATCTACGGATGGAACAGCTCCATTAAGCATTTGTTATGGTGGCTTACCAAAAATTGAGCCATCATGCAGGGTGTGTCTTCATCTTCGGATCGACTGCTTAGACCCAAGCTAACCTTCTTCACGATGCTGCTCCCGGTACTGACCGGGAGTTACCCCAAATGTCCGACGGAACGTACGAATAAAGGCGCTGATATTCGTGTAGCTCACTTTCTGGCCGATTTCCGAGACCTTCATCTCGGTAGTGGCCAGCAAGTTTTTGGCTATATTCATTCGGTACTCGCTTAAGTATTCACTGAAGGGTACACCCATCTCTTTCTTAAATACCCGGCTGATGTAAGCCGGATTAAAATTCATGACCGCCGCGCAATATTCGAGTGAAATGTCTTTATCATACTGCTCTTGCACAAGCTCCACGATTCGGCGGGTAATGTTTACGAATTGCTTATCCGCCATGTCCTCCATAATCCCGATCACAGGTTTAAACAATCTGGAGCGGAACCAGCTCGAAATTTCGCTTCGTGTCTGCAGCCTGAACAGATGCTTCAGCTCCTCTTCGCCATTCCATAATTGCTGCATCGATAGTCCCTGCTCCTGGGCAATGCATATGGTCCTCGACGCAAGCTGCAGCAGCAATAAATGATGCTCTTGATAAAGTCCGTCCTTGCACAGCAATTCATCCAAATAACGCTGAAACTGCTGCTCCACCTTCTCAAGCTGCCGTTCTTCAAGGGCAAGCATCATCTGTTCTTCAATCAATCTTAATTTCGTGTAAACCGTCTTCTCTGCATTGCCTTGATCCTCAATATCGGCATAGCGTACGATGATATTCGACCCGAGCACAAATCGCAATTTAAGTGCTGCGCCGCTTTCTTTATAGGCACGCTTCACATCGGACAACCGCTTAAACGGGTGGCTGATGCCGATGCTGCATTCGAGCCCGAGGTATTCCTGAACCTTGGCTTTGATGTGCTGAGCGGTCTCATAGAACAAAGCCTGCCCGGCTTCGGCATCCTCTTCTTTACAGGTCAGCAGCGTCACCTGGGAATGATTCAGCACGATCGGACTGAAACGGGCTTCTTCCGGCAAGGTTTCCGAGACAATATTGCTTACCGCAAACAGAAGAAGCTCCCGGTCCTGTTCCTGGAACCGCGACTGCTGCAGGTTATCCAGCTCAAGCTGCAGCACCCCGAGACTTCCCCAGCCCGCGGGAAACCCATAGCGTTCGGAAGCGTACTTGTCATCGGCTCCGGACATTTGCTCAGTAAACAGCTTCAGGACATAGAACTCCCGCAGATGGACTGTTTGGGATTTCATCTGTTTGTCCAGCTCGTTTCTGGAAACGGCAAGGGAGGTCAGGCTCTCCCGGATGAACTCAAACTCGTCTTTGCGGTTGTCATCGGCCTGCTGCGGTTGAACGTTCGTCGCAAACTCATGGAGTCTGCGGATTGGAGAATACATTCTCCGGCTGCCAAACCAGGAAGCGATCAGCACGGTCACAATGATCCCGAAACAGGCGGCGGCTGTGATCAGCGCAATGTTCCCCGTCTGGTCCGTCACTTTATCCAGAGATACCACGGATACATAGGTCCATCCGTTATATTCCGATTTGGCATACAGCACGCTTACCTTTTTGCCTTCGCTCTCTGCGTGGAATGCACCTTGGAGCTGACCGGACTGCGCAATCCTTGCCGAGACCTCTCCATTGATCGAACGGTATGCCTCCCGATCTTGAACCGACGACAGAAATGCCTCTCCCTGCTCGTTCAGAATATACTGGGCGGCCCGCAAATTGTCAGGTTCCAGCATGGTCCGGATATCTTTGGCAGTGATTTGCAGGATCAAAATACCTGTTGGGGACGCGTTCTTCGTTAGCAGCGGTATTTTATGCACCAGCCGAAGGGTTGTGGCCGTTCGTTCCGCGCTGTTCCAATGATCCGCCTCCACCGGATTCGCGTTTTGCGTAATCTCTCCCGATCCCGTTGCCCAGAATATGCTTTCATTGGTATCCAGATACCGGTCGAACTCGGTTTTGTTCACGCCCTCCAGGGGCTTGAGGGAATATAAATCCACGACCCATTCATGCTTCAGATTAACGACATACACCTGATTTAATATGGTCTGCGTCTGCAGGTTAAACATTTCCTTCATCAGTTCCCGGACCTTAATAAAGTCCTGTCCGCTTAACTCGCTGTCCATCACAGACTTCAGCAGCGAAGAGTTCTCAAACTGCAAGGCGGTTCTTTGCATGGAATCGAGCACCTGCTCGACCCTCATCCGGGTCTGGTTCAATAGATGCATATTTCCCTCGTTTACCTTCTCCTCCACATCTTTGGCGGCAATGAAATAAGAGAAAAATCCGATGAGAATCGTCGGGAAGGATCCTAGCAGTAAACTGTAAATGAGTATTTTGGATTTGAATGTTCCCAATATCGTCTGCTCCTTCTTGGTATTGGATGTAAAGAACAGGACCAACAGGACATTATAAATCGATATGTACGCTTCAAATGATAACGCTTGCAAAAATAATGATTTAAAAATCATAACATACCCTGGCCATAATTTTTAGTCTCCCCATGCTTTTTTGGCCAGCATTTTGATCTATTGATGTCAAAAGCACTTCCCTGTGTTTATTCAATATAGAGAATCCAAAGGTAATTGCTGATCATTGCGAATATGGCCCTGGTCCATCCATATGCAAACAAGCTCTTGCGAAATCGCAAAAGCTTGTTTACATAGCCCATCATTCAGGCTGGAACATGATCTTAATCTGCAGAATCGGTAACCGCACCTTTAGAAGCTGAGGACACTAATCGGGCATACTTGTATAATACGCCTGTGGAAACCTTGAGTGGAGGCTGCTGCCATGCTTGTGCCCGTGCAGCGAAATCTGCATCCGATACGTCGAAGTTCATTTCTTGCGTTTCACTGTCGATGGTGATCATATCCCCATTCCTCAGCAGCGCGATGGGTCCTCCTACCTGCGCTTCTGGCGACACGTGGCCAACTACGAACCCATGGGATCCACCCGAGAACCTGCCGTCCGTAATCAACGCAACCTCCCCTCCGAGACCTTTGCCTACAATGAGAGCCGTTACCGACAGCATCTCCGGCATACCCGGCCCGCCCTTTGGACCGCAATAACGAATCACTAACACATCACCCTTGTGGATTTCATCTTTCAAAATCGCTTCGGTCGCATCCTCCTCGCTGTCATACACCTTGGCCGGTCCGACAAAACGCAGCTTCTTCATACCCGACATTTTGGCAACCGCACCTTCAGGTGCGAGGTTACCTCTTAGCACAACCAATGGCCCATTTGGCTTCAACGGCTTATCGATAGGGTGAATGATTTCCTGGCTGTCCATTAAAGGTGCAACCTCCGCCAGATTCTCTGCCAAAGTTTTGCCTGTGACCGTCAGGCAATCCCCATGCAGAAGTCCCTCGGCGAGCAACATTTTCATGACGCCCGGTATGCCGCCCACTTCGTTTAAGTCCTGCATGGCATGTCGTCCGCTTGGCTTGAGGTCTGCGAGGTGGGGAACGCGCAAACGGATTCGCTCGAAATCGTCTAACGTCAAATCAACACCAACCGAATGAGCAATGGCGAGCAAATGCAGGAACGCGTTAGTGGAACCGCCTAAAGCCATGACAACCGTTATCGCATTCTCAAACGCCTTTTTGGTCATGATGTCCCTGGGATAGATCTCATGCTCCAGCAGGGATATGACCTGCCTTCCAGCGGCAGCGCATTCCGCTGCTTTGTCAGGTGATATAGCTGGTGTGGAGGATGACCCGGGCAGGCTCATTCCCATGGCTTCTGCCGCAGCGGCCATCGTGTTGGCTGTGTACATCCCGCCGCAGGAGCCGGGTCCCGGGCAGACGCTGCACTCAACCTTATGGAGCTGCTCGTCTGACATTTTTCCATCATGATATTGCCCGACCGCTTCAAAAGCCGTAACGATATCCACGTTCTTGCCTTCGAGTTTCCCGGGTTGGATGGTACCCCCGTAAACATAAACCGCAGGAATATTCATCCTTCCGATCGCCATCAGGCATGCGGGCGTATTCTTGTCACAACCGCCGATCGCCACGAGACCATCGAATCGTTCGGCCCCCGTCACGATCTCAATCGAATCCGCGATGGCTTCGCGGCTGGGCAGGGAGAACAGCATACCGCCATGTCCCATCGAAATGCCATCCGAAACCGTGATCGTGTTAAAAATAAGCGGGGCGCCGCCATGGTTGCGTACCCCTTGCTTGGCCTCTAAGGCTAACTTGTCTATATGCATATTGCACGGAGTGACTTCACTCCAAGTGCTGGCTACGCCAATCATCGGTTTCTTGAAATCCTCATCTGTAAAACCAACAGCCCTCAGCATCGCTCTGTTCGGTACCCGATTGACACCCTCACTGATTACTTTACTGCGAATACGTAAGTCTTTTTTGTTTGTCATTCTTCCCTCTCCTGTCTTTTTAGAGTAATCCATGCAGTTCCTGCATGGGACGCATGAAATTTTGTTTCATCATCGCCTGTGCCCGATTACTGTCCTTCTGCTCGAAAGCACTGATAATCGATGCGTGCTCATCGACCGAAGCTTGTGTAGCAGCGATCGGTTGTTTTAGGAACACGTATTTAAACCGTCGGATATGCATCTGAAGAGAAGCGCTATATGCAGCGACATAAGGATTATCGGAGAGTTCCACGATGAAGTTATGAAACTGTTCGTCCAGTTCCATGGCTTGGTACGCTTGCCCGCTCTTCATGGCACTTTCAAATTCCAGATTCATCGCCCGCAATTGCTGGATCTGCTCCGAAATAATAACGGTAGCGGCCACTTCGGCAGCTAGTGCTTGCAGAGCAGCCATGGTCGAATACATCTTAAAAATATCTTCCCTCTCAATGGCTGTAACTTTTGTTTCTTTTCCGGGATGCGTGGACACGAGTCCTTGTACTTCGAGCAGTTGAAAAGCTTCCCGGATCGGTGTTCGGCTTACGCCAAGAGACTCTGCCAATTCAGCGTCGAGCAATTTCTCGCCGGGCTGCAACGTGCCATCGATAATCCACCGTTGAATTTGGGAAAACGCTCTTTCCTTTGCGGTCATCCGTACGGGAGAGACAAAATTCTTAGGTACTGGCATAGTTATTATCATCCTTACACATTATGTTTGTTATATGCAATATATCGCATACATATATGAAATACAACATATTTCTTGCTGATTATTCACTTCCCACAACATGATCTTCTCGGAAACGGACTCCTAACAAACGATATGGATTACTTCTATTGATAAAAATAACAACCAGAGGAAATACTTAATCAAAATATCCAAATGCTGTGACCCGTGAATCAGGAGAGGTGTTTGTAAAATGTCATTTTCCACATGGGCGGATTCGAACCAGCCCAACAATAGCAATAATCTTTCTGCCAATCCGAATGGGAAGAACTCAGAGGATATGAACATATCGGTCAATCTCGAAGAAACCTTATCCGAAATCAAGCAAGTGCTGGGTGATAGTGACGATTTTATGGTATATGGTTTCCAAGTGTTCGGTCAGCATCCGGCTGTATTGTTATATTTCTCCGATATGACGGATCACGCCGTCATCAATAACACGATCCTAAAGCCCCTTAAATATGGGCCGCGCCATATCGACGTTCATAACCTCCCGCACGATGCGTTAATGGAAACCATAATGAAAGATACGCTTTATCATAGTGAGGGTTATTCGGAGAAAAAAATTTCCGTTATTACCGACAACCTGCTAAGGGGACAATCCGTCGTAGCCATTGAAGGGATGGGCGAGGCGATCATCATTGACACACGGCAGATCACGCAGCGCGCTATTGAGCAGCCGGCGACGGAGCAGGTCATCCGCGGGGCCAGAGAGGGATTCATAGAGTCCTTGGGAACGAATATTTCTCTACTCCGCTATCGGCTGCAAACACCGGATTTTCGAGTGAAATCCATGGAGATCGGAACGAAGACCAAATCCAAAGTTGCCATATGTTACATGGACGGCATAACCAATCCCGGCATCATAAAAGAAGTCCAAAAGCGGCTGGATGCAATCGAGATCGACGCCGTTCTGGATTCAGGTTATTTGGAACAATTCATCGAAGATAACCATTGGTCTCCGTTTCCGCAAATCCAGTATACCGAGCGGCCCGACAAAGTCGTGGCGAATCTGCTGGAAGGGAGAATCGCCATTCTGGTTGACGGCTCCCCTCTTGCCTTAATCGCGCCTACGGTGTTCAGCCAGTTCTATCAGACCGTTGAAGATTATACCGAACGCTTCGTCCTGATGAGTGCGATTCGAATGTCCCGTCTGGTTGCACTAGTATTTTCATTGGTCTTTCCCTCGCTGTATGTAGCGATCATTTCGTTTAATCCGGAACTGATCCCCACAGAATTTGCGGTTGCCGTTGCCGGCGGGCGTGCCGGCGTTCCCTTCCCAGCCGTGATTGAAGTGCTTGTCATTGAAATCTCGATGGAAGTTTTAAGGGAGGCCACCATACGCTTGCCGCAACAGGTCGGCGGAGCTTTATCGATTGTCGGCGTCCTCGTCATCGGGCAGGCTGCGGTAGCGGCAGGGTTCGCGAGCCCGATAACCGTTGTTATTATCGCTTTAACGACCATTGGCTCTTTTGCAACCCCAGCCTACAATGCGGCTCTGGCTCTTCGGCTGCTTCGTTTTCCGCTGATCATTTTAGCCGGTATCTTCGGTCTATACGGCGTCATGGTTGGTATCATTTTGATTACCAATCATTTATTGTCACTTAAATCGTTCGGGGTCCCGTACCTAAGCCCATTTGTCCCTGGGAACTTTCAAGGCATGCGGGATCTCCTGACCCGAGGGCCGTTGTGGAAAATGAAGAACCGGCCTTCCTTCCTCCATCCGATGAACAAAACAAAATTAGGTAATCAAATGAAGGAACAAGTGGATCATTCTTCATCCCATATCATGGATCCCGTCCATCCTAACGACGAGAAAGGGCGTTAACGATGAGAGAACAGCGCCAAATCACTGTCTTGCAGGCTTCTGCCGTTACGATCAGCACCATCGTTGGAGTAGGCGTTCTTGCACTTCCGTTAGCTGCGGTGAAGGCAGCGGATGCAGGAGCTCCGCTCGTCACTTTTTTAGGAATGCTGCTAGCGTTTGTCGGACTTTTTTTCATGACCCGGCTTGGCATGCGGTTTCCGAATGACTCTTACATCGAGTATAGCGAGGTTATCATCGGCAAATGGCTCGGGAGAATCGGAAGCCTCATATCGATTGCTTTCTTTGCTGTCCTAAGCTCTCTTGTTGCAAGAGAATTCGGAGAGGTGGTTGTCACAGCCGTATTGAAAAACACGCCACTCGAGGTCACTGTATTGGTCATGCTGCTCCTGGCTGCTTTTTCTTCACGCCGAAATATCATGACCTTTGCTTACATTCACTTATTCTACAGCCCCTTTATCTTAATTCCTGCGCTGTTGATCGTCGCCCTGTCGTTAAAAAACGCGGACATGATTAATGTTCTTCCTGTGATAGGGAACGAAATTCGAGGAATACCGGCAGGCATTATTACGTTGTCCACCATGTTCCAGGGATACTTCATTATGATGATGGTCATCCCTGCCATGTGCAAACCGGAAAGAGCGATGCGGTCCAGCATATGGGCAATGGTGATTACCGGTGTGCTGTATATATTGATCGTCACGGCAACGGTTAGCGTGTTTGGGGCGGAAGAGACAAAGAAGCTGTTATGGCCGACGCTGGAGCTGGCAAAAGCAACTTCATTACCTGCCAACGTACTGGAACGTTTGGATGCGGTCTTTCTTGCCGTCTGGGTAACCGCTGTCTTTACCTCCTTGTTCTCTTGCTATTACTTTACGATTTACTCGATAAGCAAGTTATTCCGATTAGCTGATCACGGGATGATGTCCTTCTTCATCCTGCCCATCCTGTTCGTTCTGGCCATGCTGCCCCAAAGCTTGGTTCAATTGAATGAAGTGAACGGCTTGATATCCAAATTTGGTCTGCTGGTCACCATCGTATATCCTGGAGTGCTGCTTATCATCGCCATGCTGCGTAAACAAAGAGGTGCGTCCAAATGATCGGAAATCTTTACAGCGGTTATATGGATGTTGCCATCTTGATCTGGGTGTTGTCCGGCATGTTCAATCTGGTCATCGATACAAATAAGTATGAGCAATCAAACATGACCAAGGAGAGGAAGGTATCTCGTATACTGGGCTGGATTCATATCGTGATCGGAACTGCGTTGTTTCTAAGTGTCATACTTGTAAAGGCTCTGGTGTGAGTGAGCATGTTCACCAAGTTCAGGAGGATTCCAATGAGGAAAAGAATAAGCGTTACCCTAAACGTAAAATTCATGATCGTCCTTCTTCTATCCAGCTCACTCCTGACAGGCTGCTGGGATCGGATGGAAATTGAAGAACGCGCTGTCGTTCTTGGAATATCAATTGATACGGCTGATAAGGACGCTGAGGCACGAGAGGATGAAATATCTCATCTACGCGGGAAATACCCGGCCCCTAAACAGGAATTAATCCAATTATCCGTTCAAATTGCTCTTCCCGGCAGAATACCGCTCGGACCAGGGGAAGGCGGCGGTTCGGGAGAAGGCGAGCAGGAAACGGTCTGGGTGCTTGATGTTGTAGGACACACCGTCGACGACGCCATGATGAATTTACAGCAGCAGATATCAGGCAAATTGTTTTTTGGCCATCTGCGCGTCATTGTCGTATCAGAAGAGTTTGCGAGAAAAGGATTACAAAATTTGAACGACTATCTTCATCGCAACGCGGAAGTTCGCCGAATGGCCTGGTTGATGGTGTCAAAAGGGAAGGCCAAAAATCATATGCAGGCAGCACCCAAATTGGAGCGTGTCCCGGCGCTTTATCTAGCATCCACATTGGACGATGCCGTAAAACAAGGCAAATTTCCAAGTAACTACGTTGGGACGTTCTGGAGCAATTCTTCAAAGAAAGGCCAGGAAGGATTTCTGCCTTATATCAAAATCATGAAGGGAGATAACGTGGAAATCAGCGGAATGGCTTTTTTTAAAGGGGCCAAAATGGTAGGCGTGACAAAACCGTTTGAAATTGCCGGGTACCTGGTCATCAAGGGAATTAGTCCCGCAGGATACCGCGGAATTATTCATATTGGGAACGATTCACAAGTCGTAACGATCCATGCGACCAACCGGGAATCGGAAATTAAAGTCGATATCATAAACGGGATTCCCCATTTTACGATTACGGCGATGACAGAGGTTAATGTCGAGGAAAAAAACACAGATACCATCTCGATCAACAGCACGAAAATTCTAGAGGAAATAGCACGCGAGAATGAGCATTCCGTTAAACAATTATTAATCGGGTTAATCCAAAAGACGCAAAAAAAAGAATCCGATATATTCGGATTCGGCGAATTGGTAAGAGCCAAAAAACCATCGTATTGGAAAAGCCATGTTAAAACTGCGGAGCAATGGGGCGAAATCTATAAAAACGTAACCTTTGATTACCGTGTGACGTCCAAAGTTCGAAGAATCGGGATGAAGGCAGAATGATGGCAAGATCCTAACGCTTGAATGATACTTCGGCTGCGATAGGCAGATGATCCGAAGCTTCCGTATGGATCACGCGCTGATTCGAATGCTGTACAGCTGGTGAGGTCAGAATGTAATCGATCGTTACCGACGGATTGATTACAGGAAACGTATAGGCATCTTCGATTCCCTGAAAGCTGTTTACGAATAAACCGCTGTCCAGCACCAATTTAAACTCTGAACTGTTTGGTTCTGCGTTGAAGTCGCCCATCAGCAGCGCTGGTCCCTCAGAAGCTGATGCAAGCTCAATGATTTCCTGCGCCTGTGCCGTTCTGCTGGTGACATCCAATCCAAGATGCGTGTTGTACACATCCACGTGGATCCCCTTCAGATTGACAACAGCATGGAGAACTCCGCGCTGCTCCTTCCCGAAGCTGCTCAGCAGCACATTCTCGGATCGAAGGATCGGATACTTGCTTACGATGGCTGTTCCATACTGGCGGTTATTCGTCTGACCTTCCGCAGGTTCCAGATCTAGATTCGCACCATAAGCATAGTGATATCCGAGCAAACCTGCCAATTCCTTCGCTTGGTCTTGAAAGTCGCTTCGTTCCCCGTAAAACCGGTCCACTTCTTGAAGGCCGACAATCTCTGCGCCGGAATCACGGATAACATCGGCGATTCTTTGCAGGCTTAGCAGCTCATCCAATCCAACTCCGTGATGGATATTGTAAGACATCACCGTTGTGCTTACTTCTTTGCCTTGTCCTTTTCCGGCCGCCAGCACCCCCGTTGTAAACATCGGAACAAACAACAGGCAGGCGATAAACGAGACGAAGCTTTTTTTCATGGACAATTCTCCCTTCCTTAGTCGAAATGCCAACTATGCTAAATTACTGATGTCAAAGTTCTCAGAGGCTAATTGAGTGGACGTTAATTAAATATGCTATCCGGAACGTAATACACCTTTTGCGTATCTTTTTTATTTACCGGGTCCGTCACGATCGTAAAATAAACATTGCCGTTCTTTGTCTGCACTCCCTCGATTTCATGGTTCCCCACATTCGTTATTTTCACGAGGGTTTTGAATGTCCCTGCGTTGGTCATCATGGCAATTTGCGGGATATCGCCTTCGGCACCGCCTGACGTATATATGTTCGTCTGACCCAGCATATCGGCCCCCTGGAAGGATCCGTTCGGCCTTACGATCGCACTGCCCGACTGCGTAAAGCTGCCAACAGCGGCGTTAACCGCAGCTGCGCTGTCCATCCGCACCTGTTCATTACTGTCCAGAAGCTTATTGAGTGCGACCGTGTCGTAAATCGACCATGTTACGGTTCCCTCTTTGGTTTGTACGCGGAACACCGTATGCGTACTGTTGCCCCCGCCATCCACACGGTAAGTCTCACCTAGCCTTGCCCCTGTTTTATTGGCGTAATTCATGTAGGTGAAGCGATGCAAATCCGTATAATCCACGGTCTTGCCAGCCGAATATTGAAGCCTAGCTACCTGCAGCGACCAATAATAGTCCGTTGAAGGATCTGCTTTGGAACTAAAGTAAAAGTAATTGATGCCATTGTACGTATACATATCCAGCGTTTGGCAGTGGCCGGTATTCGTAACGGTCATTTCATCTACATAAGTAGCGTCTTTCCCGTTAATGAGCAATCTTGAAAGATAGCAATTTCCCTTCGACCGCTGCGTGGCATAGAGATATTTATCCGCGATATAAGCCTTCTGAACGGCCACATTATGATTAAGTCCCTTTAAGTTGTAGGCTAGCGTTGCTGAAGCGTTGATCGTTTTCTCAGGAGTCGCCGCGAATGCGGGCAATCCGGACAAACAAAACACGAGAGCTGCAAGTATTGCGGACGTAAGTAGTTTTAAATGCCTATTCATATGCCTCAACCCTTGAACGTCAACCATCAATACACCTCCATTAATAGTAGGAAACAATTGGACTGCCCCCGTAAGCGCACGAAAAACGAGGTTCATGCGGGCATTTTTGCCATGGTAAAAGATATCATCCTCCTCTCTTTATACTAAAACATTTGTTTCATTCCAGCCAAGTTTCTGCTTCATTACAGAAAATGGGGGATCCACTATTGAGTTTACCATGTACCTCAGGAATTTCCCGTGTATAAAATACTTAATGTTAGACGAACCGCATGGTCCTTTAGCCCTTTTTTTCGCTTGCGCTTAGAAAATGTCGGCAGTGACTTTTATCGAATGTTCATCCGATCTAGGAAATAAAAATCAAAAAGCCGTGTCTTAACACGGCTCCTTGGTCTCAAGCAGTTTTGGAATGAAGAACAATGGATATAACATCAGGTACAGATTAGGCGCCCACCACATGATGTCAAAATCGGACTTTATGATCCAAAAAGCGATCGCCTGCAATCCAGAACAAAATGTCAGGATGAGCGAGATTAAGGCAACGCTTCTCCACTTTATATTCATCTGTTTATGTAGGTAAATGCTGTACATTCCGGTGATGGAAATGAATATATCGAGCGGGAAGAACGACCAATTCCAGGCCACTAACAGCTCATTGGTATAATCCTGATATAAATATTCCTTGGGAATTAACGCTAGTGCGGTGATAACCCAATACAAAATAAATCCGATATCCGTAAATAAAAACAGACCTTTTAATGATTTACTCAAGTGATACCCTCTCTTCTCCTTAATGAATAAATGATCGTTCAAACTTCCTTCTGAATAATACCGGTTAACAGGATCTCTCCCATATCCCGCAGACTCTCCTGAAGCGTAATGCTGCTTTTATTCTCAGACGAGTCCTCAATTAATCGGTAAAGGCCTCCAACATACAAATCAATAAAAATTTTGGTATTAAACGGGCGTAACAATCCTTGATTGATTCCTTCTTCAAATAGTTCAGTGATGCTGTCCCATTGTTTATTCAGAAATTCATCCAGCGTCTTCCATTGATCAGGATAGTAACGCTGAAGTTCGGTTATGAGGTTTAATCCGATAAACTGAAAATCAGTCGGAATGAGGATAAGGCATCGCTTAAGTTTACGAAGTGTTGTCAGATCAGGATTAGTCATGATGTCCTTTTCTTTTTCTTGAAGTTCGATAATGGCCTCACGAAGAATCGTTGCAATCAGCACATCCTTGGAAGGGAACCATCCGTACAGCGTCTTCGTGCTCATACCCAGTCGTTTGGCAAGGTCCCCCATCGTAAAGCGTAACCCTCTTCTCTTGATTTCATGGCTTGCCGCCGCAACAATTCGCTCTTTCAATAGGTACACCTCCCTGTTCGGAAAATATCAAAACGATAATGTTTTCCGCGATTTCTAAAATCATATCCCAATTTCTTTTTCTAGTCAACGAACGTGCTCATTCACGACAAAAAGAGACAGCGTTACATGCTGCCTCCAAGTATCGATGCATCGTGCTAATGTTTAAGAACCCTTTTTTTGTTTCAGCTTTTGTTTTATGACTTTAACCTTAACTGAACAACTCCGCTTTCCCAATCCGAATGGGCACCCACTACGATATTGACTCGACAAGGGACTACTTCGAATTCCATGTTTCGATTCCATATAGCCAATTCCTCGAAGCCAAGCTCGAAGGTGACGGTGCTTACATCACCAGGCTCCAGCGCTATCTTCTTAAATCCCTTTAATTCCCGCAAACGACGGGTAATCCCTGATTGATCGCCTTGAATATAGAGCTGTACAGTTTCAAGTCCTTTCATGTCTCCGCTGTTTCTCACTTCCACGCTGACCTCGACACGGCCTCCGGATCGGAGCTCTTCCAGCGTCATTTCCTTCTGCGAAATCGTTGGAGTTCCGTATTCAAACATGCTGTAACCAAGACCGAATCCGAACGGATATAACGGCTTGGACGGCATATCGACATAGGGACGAGGCTGTCCAGCGTTCTTCTGATTATAATAAACAGGCAATTGACCCACGGAGCGTGGTATGGATACGGAAAGCTTGCCACTGGGATTCACCTGTCCAAACAGGATCTCGCCAATGGCACGGCCTCCTTCGCTTCCAGGATACCAGGCACACAGCAGTGCATCGCTGAGCTCAGCTGCCTCGGCAATGGCCAGCGGACGTCCCTGAATGAGTACCGTAATTACTGGTTTACCGATCGCGTGAATTTCCCGGACCAATTGCTCCTGTATGCCGCCTAATCGGAGATCGGCCAGATCGACGCCTTCACCGCAATCCATTTCCGTCGGATCCCCTTCTGCTACAATGGCTGCACCATTACTATCAAACGTATCTCCGAATTGGCGGGCACTGCTGCCGCCGAGCACCAGCACGACCGCATCCGCGGAACGGGCTGCTTCAATCGCCTCGGGTAGGCCTTGCGTCGACATGCCTCGTACGCTGCATCCGGGAGCAAAGACGATGTCCGTGCCTGCGGGTGCAGCCATCCGAATGCCTTGAAGCGCCGTAACTCCACTGCCCTCGCGCTGAACGCTGGTGTAGTCCCCAAGCTGGTTGTAAAGCCTGTCCGCGTTGGGTCCGATGACCGCCAGTCGTTTGATCCGGCCGCTATTCAGCGGCAGTACGTTTGAGTCGTTCTTGAGCAGCACAACCGCTTCTCTTGCGACGGATGCATTCAAGTCTTTAGCGGCAGCATTATTGACGGTTGCCGCTGCCAAGCCTTCGTCTATGTATGGCTGCTCGAACAGTCCCAGTCTGAATTTAAGCCGAAGCACTCGAGCCACCGCGCGATCGATGTACTCCATATCGGCCTTCCCTTGTTTCACCGCTTGTTCAAGCGTGGTGAACGACTTGTCCCACAGGCTAAGATCAACCCCGGATGACAGGGTAAGTCCTGCCGCCGACTCATAATCTCCCGTTATGGCTACCAAACGGTCGATGGCCGTTCCATCCGCCATGACAATCCCATCGAATCCCCATTCATCTCTCAGAATGCCGGTTAACAGCTTATCATTGGCATGACATGGAATGCCATCGAGCTCATTATAGGCCGCCATGACCCCTGCCGCTCCTGCCTTGATCCCGGCCTGCGCAGCCGGCAGATGAATTTCGCGAAGCTCCCGCTCGCCAACGGGAACCGGTCCTGCATTGCGACCGCCCTGCCCTGCTCCCTGAGCGCACAGATGCTTGAGCACGGCTGCCGCCTTATCCGGGCGCTTCCACTCTTCTTGCTCTCTTCCCTGCATGCCGTGCACAACCGCTTCCGTCATCCGCGCAGCCAGGTACGGGTCTTCCCCGTAACACTCCTCGGAGCGTCCCCACCGCGGATCCTGCAGGATGTCCAGTACCGATACCAAGCCGATATGAGCCCCGCGGCTGCGGATTTCGGAGGCCACATGGGAATAGGCTCGTTCAATTAATTCGGGATTCCACGTCGATCCGATAGCCGTATTAACGGGCAGAAGCGTTCCGTCTAGCGCCTGATGACCATGGGGACATTCCTCCGAGAGAAGAACAGGAATGCCAAGCCGGCTGTGTTCGATCACATAGCGCTGTATGGCATTCGCTACCTTGGCATTGTCTTGCGTAGGAATCCCGTTCTCAAAGGTCACTCCGGACCAAGGGTCCGCCCGGAACAGTCCGTACAACGCCCCCATGCCTGCTCCCCACTCGACATGCTCTTTGAATAATTCGGTTAGTTCAAACTCCGTTTCAGTCCCTTCGCATTGCCGATATGACATCCAGCCGTACAAGTGCTGGTTCAGCTGCCCGACCTTCTCGCGCAGCGTCATTCTCGACAGCAAATCCTCTACGCGCTCGTCAACGGGAAGTGCTGCATTCCGATACTTATCCATTTTCCCCTTCTCCTTCCAATCTGGTCAGTATGCTTATTCTTTGATATTCAAGACCCGATATTTCTTGGGTGTCATTCCCGTGTACAGTTTGAAGACGGATACAAAATATTTGTATTCTTTATACCCGACGCGATCTGCAATCTCAAACACCTTGTCCTGCGTCGTCAACAGCAGATTTCTAGCCTCGTTAATGCGCAGTTCGTTCATGTACTCGCTGAAGCTTTTTCCCGTGCTTTGTTTGAAAATATTGCTGAAATAGCTCGGGGTAATTTTCAAATATGCGGCCACTTCCGATGCTTTCAGATCACTAAGATAATGTTCCGCCATATACTTCTTGGCCTTCTCTATGATCCAGAACGATCGGTCGATACCAACCTTGTCGATGAGCTGCAGTAGGTCTAACACTTCCGTGGAAATCGCCTGCCGGATCGCATCGGGATGATTGTATACGTCCAGATCGAGCGTCCTTTCCAGACCATGCTCTAGCTGGGTCAGCCCGCTTTGCCGAAGACGCTGCCGCAGCATGATCGATAATTCGTCACAGACCTTCACCATATCCGTCAATAGATAGCGCTGATCGCGGAAAAATTGGAACATGCCGCCCACCAGCTCTTCCAGCATATCAGCATCCTGCTTGAATAACGCGACGGACAGCTTCGAGACCATGTCCGCACTGTCAAAATCGCGCAGCACCCGGCCGTTATCCACGTTGGTCTTATAGGCGCAATCCAGCAAAAGGCAGTTATCCAAAGCATGATAAGGCAGCAGGTTTCGGACTTCCGAACACATGGCTGCGGTTTGATCCAAGGACGTATAGGCATCCGAAACCGCGCAATACATGCGATGCTCTTTCGGCCAAGAATCCAGCATATTTTGCAGGATTTCATCCCACTGCCCTTTCACTAGCGGTTGATCCGTCATCAGCAGGGTCATCAGTAAATTTTTATGCACGAATACGGATACATGACGGACCCCGCGTGATTCCAGGTTATCACGTATCGTATGCAGCCACAATTGCTGAAGTATCGAAAAATCCTGATCGGTCACGGAAGCCGCGAGGTTCGAGAATCTCTCCAGCTGCGTAGCTATAAGTTTATACTCGGTACTGGTTAGTAGATACGGAGGCACAGGTTTAGCTATTGAAGTTTCGTACGGCGCGGCCATTTCGGCAAGCCAAAGCTCGGCGTCCTTCACTGAACCATCGAGACGGGTATCCTTCCGGCGAACGTCTTCCACGATTCCGGTCACGACCGCCAACAATTCTTCAATATCAACGGGTTTCAATAAGTAATCGGTTACATCAAGCTTGATGGCTTGGCGTGCATACTCGAATTCCTCATAACCGCTGATCATGATGACCCGAACCTGGGGGTGGCAGCGCTTCAGCTCCTTAGTGAGCTGAAGACCGTCCATTCCCTCCATCCGGATGTCTGTCAGAACCAAATCAATCTCTTTCTGTTGGACCACCTGCAGCGCTTCACTGCCGTCATAGGCTTCCGCAACGACTTCAACGCCATGATCCGCCCAATCAATCGTATAGCGCAGGCCTTGACAGATCACGGGTTCATCATCAACGATGAGCATTTTTACTGTCTTATCGTGTTGCATCATGCGATTCACCACCGTAGGTTTCAGAATGTGGGAGCTTGAGGCGAATCAAGGTACCTTGCGTTGAAGCCTCGATTATTTCCAGACCGTAGCGTTCTCCGAAAAATAGGTACAGACGTTCATGAATGTTGCAGAGCGCGCCTCGATTGTGACCGGTCTGAACCCCGTTACGGAGAGACTCCCGGACCTCCTCTAAGATAACATCGTCCATCCCGCGGCCGTTATCCTGTACGTCGATCCACATTTCATCCTCACGCTTGTATGCTTTGACCGATATTTTCGCTACCGGCTCCCCTCGATCGATACCATGCTTGAGGAAATTCTCAACCAATGGCTGAATGGTAGCCTTCAAAGTTAGCGTATTTGCCAGATCGTATTCCATGTAAAGTGCGTATTTCAGTTTTGGACCCAGCCGCCTCTGCTGCAAATACAGATAAGAGCGCACGAATTCCATTTCCTTTGCCAGGCTGGTCTCATATTGGCCATTGTTCAGGCTGGAACGCAGGAATCGAGACAGGATTTCGATGAGCTGACTGGATTCGCTCGCCTTCTCCAGCCTGGCGGTCCAGCGGATCATATCGAGCGTGTTATAGAGAAAGTGCGGATCCATCTGCTCCTGAAGCAGGCGCAGCTCCGATTCGCGCTCACGCAGTTCCAGCTTGTATTTATGCTCAATCAATTCTTGAATCGTGGATACCATATCGTTAAACCTGCGGTTCAGTTCGGAAATCTCGTCCTTGGAACGAATAGGAACCCTGGCGGAGAAATCGCCGAGTTTTACCCGATTGGTCTCAATCTTCAAGCGCAGTATCGGCCGGATAATCGTATAGTGGAAGCCGATCAAAGCCGATAAGCCCAACAGGAGAATCCCGCCGAGAATGACCTGCATCAAAATGGTTACGCCGCGTAGGTCCTGATCAAGCGCAGCCTTGGGCACCATGGAAACGATATTCCAGTCGGTGTTTTCCATCCGTTGATGAAAGGTCAAATATTCATTACCGTCATGGCGGTAAGTAGACGTGCCCATCGTCCCTGCAGTTACGATAGCCTTAAACGCTGCCTCATCGCCGACATTCAAGGGAAACTTGTCTTTGGAGGGCAGAACAGGCTGTCCTTCGGAATCCACGATGAATACCATCCCTTCGTCCCGCGTTAACCCCCGCTGAAGCTGTTTGAATATACTGGCTTCATCCATACGGATCACGAGCCGGGCAAGCGGCAGCGTGATTTCGTCGTAGGAATTCAGTACGCGGAACAAGGATACGAGGCTCACTTCTCCATACCAACCGCTGGTTGAAGGATAGCCGCTGCTCCACACGATCCCGCCTTTGTGCTCGTCCGCGAGCTGGTTCCATGATTCTTCGTTGCCGTGAATCGGCTCGCCCATCTCGATGGAATTGCCGTTAAAGCCGGTGATGGATATCGATTTGATATAATTTTTGGACATTAGCTGAAACGTCAGGAAACCTTCGAGATTTTGCTTCAACCGTTCCGCTCTCTCGCTCTCCGGCGGTGGATCCAGCCGCAAATATTGACGCATGTCATTGCTCAGTATCAAATAATCGGCTATATCCTCAATCATGGTCGTTTGCTCTTCCAGTTGACTCGTTACAATCTCCAGACTGCGCTGGCTCGATTGGATAAATTGACCCCGCAGCACTTCGTTCAGCTTGTCTTGGGCCAGGACACCGACCCCAAGCGTAGGCAAAATGACAAAAAAGAGGAAAATGACCAATGCTTTCTGTTTCAGACCATAATTCCCGATCCAGCCAAAACTGCCGCGCATGTCCATTCCCTCTTTCGATGTCCTCATGATGTAGAATTGAAACCTGTTTAACCTTTTACCGCTCCTGCCGTCATGCCGTTAACCAGTTGTTTTTGCAGCAGCAGATAAAAAATGATGATCGGTATAAGCGCGATCGTCAGTGCCGCCATTTGCAGCGTCAGACTGGCCGTCTCGATGCCGACAAAGTTGGCGAGTCCGAGCGGCAATGTTTTCAGCGACGATGAACTGATCAAGACGAGCGCAAACAAATACTCGTTCCAATTATAGATAAAGTTCAAAATCACGACAGTGGAAATGGCAGGACGCGTGATGGGCAATATGATCGACCAGAAAATTTTGAATACGCCCGCGCCGTCCATGACGCCCGATTCTTCGAGATCCTTCGGGAATCCTTTCATGAAGCCTTCCAGAATAAAGATCGTCAATGACAAATGGAAGGCCGTGTAAGGTAGAATCAACGATAAATGCGTATCCAGCAAATGCAGGTTCCGCATGATCAGAAAGATCGGAATCAAGGTCGCGTGGATCGGAACGACCATGCCCAGCAAGAATATCGCGTAAGTCGCTCCGCGCAGTTTAAAATTGAACCTTGCCAAGAAGTACGCCGCAAGCGATCCGAGAAGGACCGTTACGACCAACGATACCACGGTTACGATGATACTGTTGAGAAAGTAGGTATCCATATTCGCAACTTCCCACGCCTTTGCGTAGTTGGAGAATTGCAGTTCGGTCGGCATGGAGAACGGGTTCGCCGCATATTCCTGTTCGGTTTTGAAGGAATCTACGATCATCCAAAAGAAAGGGATTATATTAATAATAGCGAATATCCCCAAAAATGTGTATGCCGTTAAATGGAACCATTTCGTTTGTCTGTACATCTCCTCCCTCTCCCTCCTATTCTTTTTCTCTAGCAATTCGATTCACGATCGTAATAACGATAAGGCTAAACAGAAGAATCAATACGGATACCGCGCTGCCGTAGCCGAATCTCATATTCATAAATGAGTTGTTATACATATAGACGGTCATAACTTCTGTCGCATGGGCCGGTCCTCCGCCGGTCATGATCTGGATCAGATCGAACACGCGGAACGAATTGCTGATGCTGTAGACAACGGAGACGAGCAATGTCCCCCGGATCATCGGAATGGTAATGCGCATGATCCGGCTTAATCCGGTCGCCCCGTCAAGGGCTGCCGCCTCATTGACTTCATCGGGGATGTTCTGCAAAGCTGCCAATAGAATAATCATGTACAGTCCGCAGTTTTGCCATATATAAGCGATGCTGATCGAGATCATGGACCAAAACGGATCGCCCAGCCAATTCTGCTGCCAGCTCTCGAGTCCCAAAACACCAAGCAAATTGTTCAGCATCCCGTATTCCGTGTTGTACACCATGCCCCAGATCAAGGACACCATGACCGATGAGATGACCACGGGCAGGAAGCCGATCGTCCGGAAGAAACTGGAGCCCTTCAGCCCTCGATTCAGCAGCAAGGCCAGCAGGAGTCCAAGCGGGATCTGTCCCGCGATCCCTGTAAACATTATGATGACGTTGTTTTTAACGGACAACCAAAAAATATCGTCCTTGAAAATATCAACAAAGTTTTCCAGCCCGATAAAACGCATAGGCGTGATCCCATCCCAGTTCATCAAGGAATAATAGACCGATAAGCCGATGGGAAAAATGGCAATACATATATAGATAATGAGTGCTGGCGCCAAGCCCAAGAAAATAGCCCATTTTGTATGCTTAAGCGTATGCATTGGCGTAACTCCTTTCTCTCTGCCTTTAATAAGAAAAACCCGCTGCCGGGTTTTTCTTTGTACCATCATGTTCTTGACTTAGGGAAGTGCGCCCTTACTTCATGTTGTCGAACGCTTCCTGAACCTCTTGTGCGAGCTCCTCCGGCGTTCCTCTGCCAATCGTCAGAGCCTGCAATCCGTTCTGCATGACATCGGTAACTTGGGTCGGAATCACGCTGTCGAATACCGGCGCCGTTCCCTTGTTGGTCAACTCCAGCATTTCCTTGAGATACGGACTCGCATCTTCCGGAATTTCGACGTTGGCCGGTACGACAACGCCTTTACTGATCAGGTCTTTGTACAAGTCCTCGTTTACAAAAAACTTGATAAATTCCTCGGCAGCCGCTTTCTTTTCATCGCTCAGTCCTTTTTTAATAGCAATGCCGTATTGAACGACGCCTGCGCTTTTTACCGGATCGCCGGAGCCGCCCGGAACGCTTGGGAAGAGCGCAATGCCAAACTTGTCCCCTTCCTCGTTGTTGATCCGGATTCTTCCGTCAACGGTGGAGGAAGAGATATGCATCGCTGCCTTGCCTTGTATGAAATAATCCTGGCCTTGCACGGAATCCATGTTGTTCGCATCGGTATTGAACGCCCCCAGCTTGGCGAGTTCGTCAATGACGGCAATCGCTTTCACATATTCGGGATCGGTGAATTTGGCTTCCTTGTTCAGAATTTTCTGCAAGAAATCACTGCCTACGTAACGGTCCCCGATAATCGACAAGAAGGACGATTGTAGCGGCCATTTCTCTTTGTTGCCCAGGGAGATCGGCGTAATGCCGGCTTCCTTCAGCTTTTTCACCGCATCAATGAATTCGTCATAGGTAGCCGGAAATTGCTCATAACCGACCCCGGCGAACATTTCCTTGTTATAGTAAATAATATCGACGAAGGTTTGTTTGGTCGGCACGGCAAATTGACTGTCGTTCTGGTTGAACCCGGCCAATGCGTCCTCCGGTAAAATATCCTTCCAGTTGTCCATCAGGCCATCCAGCGGCATCAGCAGATCCCCGGCTACCAATGGAGCCAGATCGGCGCCAGGCCATACGACATTGATATCCGACAGGTTGTTGGCAGCAGCCAGCGTGCGGAGCTTCGTTTTATACTCGGTTGCCGCTACCCCGTCCTGCTTGATGATAATGTCGGGATGCTGTTTTTCAAACTCCGCGATCCGTTCCTTGTACACCTCGTTATCCACGTTCGGCGAGGTCCATGGATGCATGATGTTCAAGGTAACCTTTTCCGGCTCGGCAGCGTCCTTCTCTCCAGATCCGCAGGCTACGGTTGACATGAGCATCAGCGCGGCTGTTCCGGTGAGCAGCAGCGTTCTAAGCTTCTTAGACGTTTTCATTTGACATACCCCTCTCTTTATATATTAC
>NZ_QLYT01000086.1:0-36006 GCF_003269305.1 Paenibacillus sp. MDMC362 | reverse complement strand
TGGGCTCTTTTTTATTTAGTTCCAGTAGGTGTCGCACTTCATATTACAATCCGTCTTTTCGATAAAGTCGTAAACTCGTTCCGGTTTAATAAGCAAGTCTTTGGCAAGCCATTCCGCTGACTTTCCGGATTCCATCAATCGTTCATTCAGCAAGCAACGTCCAAATTCAAATTTCAAGAAGCGATGTCCTCCCGCGTAAGATTATGCACTATTTAACCTTAAGCCTTGTCCATTGCCGGTATGAATATACTATATAAAGGGAACCAAACGATGAAGGTAAAATTATTCTTTGATTCGTCGAATCCCTCGCGCGATTTGTTCCCTCTCATGCTCGTTCAGCGAATATAGTACAGGTGCCCTAGGAATGTCGAATTTCAGATGAGAATGAGGGATTTCCGTCATCCTCGATTTCACGAAAAGCGATCGTTAACTCATCTAACATCGTATCGTATAATGTTCTCCATACCGATTCGATATATTGATTACCTGCCGCGCCAATCTCCTCAATGGTCATGTCGTACCGGAATACTGGTTTTACTGTCATATAAATTCCTCCTTGAGCTGGATTATCTCCATCATATAACATGAAAGCCAATTGAAAGGTTTGAGAGATAAATATGAAGGTAATCAACAAGCAATCTAGAATAACATTACAATGGTTTTAATGTTGCACATTTTTTTACGAAGGTGGGATAGCATTGGACTATCGTCCCAAAAATCTGGGAGAAAAATACGGATTAAGTGCAAGCACCCTACGGAACTACGAAGCGAAGGGATTGATGCCTCCTGCAGATCGATCTTCAAATGGATATCGTATGTTTACAGAACGGCATGAAGCTTATCTGGCATGTATTCAAGCCATGGCTCCCGCATTCGGTATGGATGTAACGAGCGAGGTAATGCACTGTCTTGGGCGAAACGAGTTAGACGACGCGATGTGGATCGTCAGGGATTGAGAGGTCATGCTGCATCGGGAAAAAGCTAGTTTGGATCAACTGGTAAGGGAGTTGAAATCGTACTCTGAAGGTAACCGAGCTCACGATTTCAACCCATATTTCAGCATCCACGAGGTTTCCAGACGGACGGGGGCTCCTAAATCGACAATCCGTTACTGGGAGCAAAGCGGCCTGTTCACGGCTAAGCGAGACCCTGATAACGATTACCGTCTTTATAATGAAGCGCATCTTTTTAAAATTAGGATGATTCAGGTACTGCAGAGCTCTGTTTATTCCGAGGAAACCGTCAACTTAAAACAATCCATTGCGCGCTTAGAACTAGAGAACATCGAGCATGCGATGAAACTTACTGTAAGTATCCAGGCGTACCTGCACAAAACGATCAAACTCCAGATGCGAGCGCTCTATTTTCTATATCGTTTAATTAAAGACTACTGTTAGTGTTGTGATCATTACAAAAATCGACACCGATTTAAAATCAAAAGCCATAGGTCACAACGTACAAATAGCGCTGCGCCAATGGAAAGGATAATCCTGGAAGAAGTGCGCTGTAATCTTTCCGATTGATTTTTCCTCACCGAGATCAAAGACGACTTCCCGCGTTTTTCCACGCTGATGCCCTACCCATGCCGGGTCGTTCATATCCAATGTGCCGTATTTTCCGTCCGTAAGCTTATACCCATCGTCAGGGTGCGACGCTTCTGGCTCCTCGGACCATTCATAAGGGAGACCGGCCGCAAGATTGCGGAATTGCGTCTCATCCACTGCCGAAGATGCTCCCGCTTGCGCAATATACATTGCCGGAACAGTCGATTTCGCCTGCACCGAAGAAACCGGGGGCATCAGCAATACGGCTGCCAGCAGGACGGATCCCCATTTCATATTCGAATTCATCTGGGTCATCTCCTTTTTTAGTCTCATGTGTTAGAAATGCCTGAAATCAATATCACATTGTGATGAATACTTGAATGGATCCCCCCTTTCCCGATCATCAGGCATAAGCCCCTTTTGAAATCGCTCTCAAACCAAAAAATTCTCATTCCCCTTCCATTCTCTGCTCGCGAATAGTTCGCGGTATAATTCAAATTCTGCGGATTTCAACAGTTAAACGCCCGCTTCTTCCTTCTGATACATCTCGGTCAGCTTTATGCTTCTGCCCTGCTGCAAACGGGATCGTTCGGAAGCGAAGGCAATCAAATGGCTTTGCAAGGAAGCTGTTGCCGATGTAAGGCCGTGTGACGGGTTGCAGTCGAACTTATGTACATTTTTGAGAAAGGAGCTCACCATGCGCTCATCCCCTCCGCCGTGGCCATCTCCCTGCACGGTGCATTTAATTTCAATCTCTTCGCCCGTCGCATAGCGGTATAAAGTAAATGAGCCCTTATCCATGTCGCCCCTGATCTCTCCCTGCGTGCCCATGATCTGCACACGGCGAGTTGCGCTCTGGGTTAATCCCGACATAATAAAGTTAGCGTTGGCACCGCTGGCAAATTCCATATTGACGACCTGATGGTCGACAACATTGTTATCGCAGCGATAGACGCAGCGGCCGAATGGTCCTTCCTTAAGCGCCCGAATAATGCCTTCCTGTGATAAATCGTGCGTCATATAGCGCGCCCAGTGATCGGCAGGCTGCTCCAAATACATTTTAATTGCTGAAAAAGCACATTCCCTCTCCACCTCGCAACCATTGATACAGCGGTCCGTTGCACCCTCCGGCGCGTTCTCGGCTTTAAAATGAAGCAAAGAACCGAATGAGCTGACCGCTGTGCACGGCTCATCCATCAGCCAGGAGATGAGGTCCAGGTCATGGCAGGATTTGGCCAAAATCATCGGGCTGGTTTCCTCGAAATTACGCCAATTGCCGCGTACGTAGCTATGAACCATATGGTGATAACCCACATTCTCTGTCAACTGAATGGTGCCGATGGCGCCCAGTTCCCCATCCTCGATGCATCTCTTGATGCCCGACCAGAACGGGGAATAGCGAAGCACATGCGTGACCACCAGCAAACGGTTATGCTTAAGGGAGGCTTGCTCCAGTCCTATACATTCCTGCACATTCGGCGACATCGGCTTCTCCAGCATGACATGGTAGCCAAGCTCCAGCGCTTTCAATGTCGGTATATAATGCATGCTGTCAAGTGTACAGATGATCATCACGTCGGCGATTTTTCCCTGCTCGAATACTTGTTCCCAAGAATGATAAACATGCTCTTCCGCGATTTGATGAATCTCTGCAAAACGTTGTCTGCGTTCATCATCCGGCTCGGCTACTGCCATAAACTTCAGCTCATTCGGAAATTTTTCCGCATACGGTCCATAGATGTATCTTCCTCTACTGCCTGCGCCTAATAGTACGGCCGTTAATGTCTTCAATGTTTCTTCCCCCTTGCATATACGATTGCTGCATAATTTCATTGTAAGGGGTGACTCCGCACATCAAAATAGATCATTGCTTACATTCCATATACATTTATTGACCTTGCTGCATCGCTTCGGCGCGGGCCGTACGAAAATCCTGAGGCGTCATATCATTTTGCTTCTTAAAGAAGCGGATAAAGGCAAGTGCTGAATTGTAGCCGAGCTTGGCGGCGATTTCATTGACCTTCATGGATGTATTGAGCAGCATGTCCTTAGCAAAGACATTGCGGTAATCATTTACGTATTTAGACAGTCCGATTCCGGTTATCTGCTTGTAAAGCCTTGATAAATAGGATGGATTCAAGCTGACATAATCCCCGATCGCGGTTAGGGATATATCATCCGCAATATGCTCCTCTATATAGCGATGCACCTTATTCACGACCTCCGCCGGCAGCTCAGTTCCTCTAATCGCATTCCATTCAAAAAAGCAGTCCGCCATTTGCCAATAGTATGGAATGAACTCCGTCCATGTGGTCTCCTCTTGGCGGAACAGCAGATCCAGATTAATTTGGGTGTTCATATAGTCTCGCAAATCATTATTTTTGTGCAAATGCGCCAGAAATACCGCGGACAGGAAATGGTACAACTCAACCTTGCGCTCATAGGGAGCTTCCGGATCGTTCCAGATGTCTGTCAGTTCAACAAATAGATGATTAAACTGCTCGCGGTGATTATTTTCAAGACAGCTCATCAGCAGCTGTACACGTGCATGTAAAAAGCTGTCATGATAGCTTCGGGACTTCTCTTTGACTTCGGACTTCTGAATTTCTTGATCTGTCATGATGACCTCATGGAACAAGCCATGGCCTTGCATAAGACCGTATTTCATCGAATGAAAACGATCCGACAACCGATCCCATGGGACAGCCTCGCTGCTAATAAGAAAAGATACGGAGAGGTTCAACAGCTTTTTGCAGGTTGCCTGGATCGTCTCCAAATTGCCGCTCACATAGCGGTATGTCCTAATCCATTCCATCGTATCGGTATCCGCCGTTATCTCCGAGCCGGCTTTCGGCTGAAAGATCCATACGATTTTGTTCATATCAAATACGGCGGAGAAGCAGGATACATGGGCGGATAAATACTCGTCGCCGATATTTTGAAGAGCGTAAGCCAGTAAAGCCTTGTCCGGCGCCGTGAACATTTCCCTCCAGGCATCGATCCGGCCAATCAGTAAATAGACAGGCAGCGATGCGTCGAGGGGAATGTCAATTTCCGCAAAAGCATCCCGAAGCTGCTGCCCCGTCATCGTCTTGCCTTGTAATAAACCCCAAATATATTCCTTCTGCAAAGAAGGCATCGCGATTCTCATTTTGGATTGGGCACGCAGGATCATTTGAGCCTGACCCTGTTCCTCTTCAATTTCCTTTATCGCCCGTTCAACGGTATGAATGATCTTGTCGTCGCTTTCCACTTTCAGCAAATAATCAAATGCGCCAAAAGTCAGGGCGTTCTTCGCATAGTGAAAATCATTGAACCCTGTCAATAAAATAACCTTGCACGCCGGCCACTGCAATTTGATTTCCTGCAGCAGCTCGATACCCTCTATGCCCGACATTTTAATGTCCGAAATCACAATATCCATCCGGTGATGTGACAGCTCCTCAAGCGCCTCTTCGCCGGAATAGGCCTTCATGACTTCAAGCTTCAAATGCTCCGTCTTCTCGAACAATTCCAGAAGACCATCAACGATAATCGGCAGATCATCCACGATTAAAAGCCTGTACACGGCGTTTCCTCCTTAGCTCATGCTCAGTTTAATAATAGCTTGAAGCCCGCCAAGCTCAGAGCGTGATACGGTAATCCCATACGCTTCTCCATAACGAAGCTGGATTCTGCGTTGAACATTCAGCAGGCCGGTTGTCTCCTCCATCTGGCTGGTAGAATAACGAAGCCTCTTGCCAAGCGCACCAATCTCCTCGTCCGTCATGGACTCGCCGTTATCTTCTACATAAATGTATAAAGCATCGTTTTGCACCTTGCTGTGCACCCATAGCTCGCCCGTTCCGCGCATATTGCCGAGGGCGTACTTATAGGCATTTTCAATGATAGGCTGCAAAATCAATCGGGGGACTTCAATCGGCTGAGCTTCGACTTCAAACAGCACTTGGATTCGATCCCCGTAACAAATCGACTGCATCTCCACATAGGTACGGGAATGCTCAAGCTCCATCTCCAGCGGGATGTCGTCATCATGATGACGAGTAATGAATTGAAAATATTGCCCGATGTACAAACAGAACTGGTAGGCTTTTTCCTTCTGGCTATCGGATTTAATCAAGCGGCAAAGCACGAAAAAGCAATTATATAAAAAATGAGGATTGATTTGCGATTGCAATCGTTTCAGCTCCGAACGCTGAGTGCGAATTTGCTGTTCATAATTTTCCTCAATCAGTGTTTTCAAAGATTTCACCGTATCGTTAAAAGCCTGGTATAAATAGCCGAACTCATCCTGCCTGCGGTCGATCAAAATCGGCTCCAGCTCGTTTTGCTGCATGCGGCGGAAGGAACGCACCAGCTTTAACAACGGACGGTAGATTAACCGGATTATAAAATAGGTAAAGAATAAAAAAATTAAAACAGCAAGCGCGCATGCCCACCAAAACAAAGCTTTATACACCTGGAGCGAACCGAGAATCATCTCTTCCGGTATGCTCGTTACCATGTATGAATTCCATAGGTTGGAATACTTGAATACGGTTAGAAATCGCTTGTTTTTATAATGAATCGTATCATGGCCTTCATCTATTTTCGCTGCCTGCTTCTCAAAAGCCAGCTGCTTCATCAGATCATGCAATTCAAGGTCGGAGCCGCTATGGATTTCCCAGCCGCCCTCCAGATTAAACAGTACTGTTTGGCCACCCCTGCTATTGCCGATTTGCGCTAATGTCTCTTTAATTTTGCCGGTTGAGAGCTCTACGCCTACCACATAGAGCGGGTTCTTTTTGCTTGCAGGGTACTGCATCGTAATAAACAGCCGGTCCTGCCAATAAATAAAGGGCTCCGTATACAGCTTCTTGTCCGGCTGCATCGCTTCATATTCTTCCATATCCAGATTGGTTTCAAAGCTGTTGCTCAGCACCGTGCGCTCGATCAGCGGAATGTAGGCCTTCGCTTCTCGAATGAACGGACTGGAATTTTTCATTAGATCCAGCCGGTGCTGAATATCCAATATTTTATACGACCGCTCATAGGAGCTCATCTGCTCGCCTGTTGCCGCCACCTCCATTAAATCCCTGTCCATGACGTAGTTAGGCAAATATCGGCTGATGCGGTCTGCTTCCTGATCCAGGGAGTCTAAATAAAACCGCGTCGTATTCAAAATCGAATCGGATATTTCACTGCGAATATGATTGGCCCCTTGCTCATTCATCATCCAGGTAATTGCCATAAGCGGCAGTAAGGCTGCCAAAAAGGCAGCCATTATTTTTTTAAATATGGAGGAATCCTGTAATAAGAATATACTTTTCATCGTTTGTTCTCCTGTGCCCGAGATCTACGACCTTCTTTGTCTATTCTTTTACACTTCCCATCACAATGCCCTTGATGAAAAACCGCTGCAAGAATGGATAGACAATAAGAATCGGGAAAGCCGCTACGAAGATTTGTGCCGCCCTGCTTGTACGGTCAGACAGCTGCAGCATGAGTTCCACATTTTCTGATTTAAGAAATCGGAAATCCATCTTAATAATAATGGTTTGCAAGAAAGTTTGCAGCGGATAATTTTCCGGATGATTCATATAAAGCATGCCATCGAACCAGCTATTCCAATGTCCTACCATCGTAAAAAGCCCCGTAGTCGCCAGTGCGGGCAACGATAGCGGAACATAGATTTTCCAAAGTGTTGAAAAATGACCGGCTCCGTCTATCCGTGAAGCATCCTCAAGCTCCTTGGGCAAATTGCGGTAAAAGTTCAAAAGCAGGATGACGTTGAACACGTTAATCGCCATAGGAAACACCAGGGCTCCGAGAGAATCAATAAGTCCCAAGCTTTTAATCGTCAAATAGGTAGGAATGAGTCCGCCGTTGAACAAAATCGTAAAGACGAAAATCCACGCATAGACGGTTCTTAGACGAAACGTATTGCGGTCCTTGGATAAAGGATACGCCGTAACAATCGTTAACAGCATGCTTAATGCCGTCCCCACAACAACCCGCTGAATAGAAATGCCAAAGGCTCTAATATATTCAGGCTTGCCGAAGACATTATCATAAGCCGCCGTTGTAAACTCTACAGGCCACAGCGCAACCTTGCCGGCTGCCGCCGCCGAACCCGAGCTAAAGGAAATCGCCAAAATATGAATAATCGGCATTAAGCATAAAAAAGATATAAACGCAAGAAAGGTGAGATTGCTAACTTGAAAAGCCCTTCTTCCGAATGACGGTTTTATGACCACGGTGTGTCTCCTTTCTGAATCACCGACTTTTCCGATATTAGAAAATACGGTAATTCGCTAGTCGGTAGGCGAGTACGTAGGATACGGAAATGAAAATAAAGGATACTATGGATTTCAATAAGCCGACAGCCGTGGCAAATCCGAACTGGGCTTGCTGGATCCCCATGCGGTAGACGAAAGTATCAATAATATCGGCACTTTCATAAACCGGCGCGCTGTACAGATTAAATATTTGATCAAATCCGGCATTCAGCACATTGCCGATATTAAGCGTAAGCATAAGAACGATGATCGGCATCATGCCCGGCAGCGTCACGTGAAGCGTTTGTTTCCAGCGGCCCGCGCCATCGATTTCGGCAGCTTCATATAGCGTTGGGTTAATTCCTGTCAGCGCCGCCAAATAAACAATGGTCCCAAATCCAAATTCTTTCCATACATCGGAGATGACCATAACGTAAGGAAACCAGTTATTGTCGCCAAGAAAGAAAATCGGCTTCATGCCGAACCATCCAAGCAGTTGGTTCAATATGCCGGAGGAAGGAGACAAAATATCGACCAAAATACCGCTTAGCAGCACCCAGGATAGGAAATGGGGCAGATAGACCAGGGTTTGGAACGTTCGTTTCATCCATTCTCTGCGCAATTCATTAAGCAAAATTGCAATGGTGATTGGCACGAACAAACCGGCAACGATTTTCATTACGGCAATATATACCGTGTTACAGAAAATACGGCCGATATCCGGATAATCCACTAGCAGCTGGAAGTTCCTCCATCCGATAAACGGGGAGCCGAACAACCCTTTATTCGGCACATATTTTTGAAAAGCCATCATGATTCCTGTCATCGGTATGTAACTAAAAATAACAATAAAAGCCAATCCCGGCAGCAGCATCAAATGAAGCGGCCATTCCTTCTTCCACAAGCGCGTCAAACTCTTCATATCATCACCTCGCTGATTCACTTTTCATGCTGTGCGTACCCTTATTCAAGTAACTGATTGCTCTTGAAAAAAGGAGGGATTGCCTAGATTCAATCCCTCCCTGCGCTACAGATCCTATTTATGCGATTGATACCACTCGTTAACCTCTTTCGTGATTTCATCGCCGCCAAGCTTCTTCCACTCTTCAACGAATGTATCGAACTCATCTACGGGAACTTGATTCATTATGATTTTGATAAATATTTCATCACGTTTCTTCGTTAAAATTTCTTGACGGTCTGCCATCGTCGGAGTAGGCGCGCCGTAGAATTTGTTTTGCAGGTATTGCTTGTTCTTCTGTATTTCTGGGACATGAGAGAAGGCACCCTTAGGACCGGAGATCACATATTCCCACCACATGCTTGTATCGCCTTCAACGTATTGCATGGCGCGTGCATAACGCGTTTTTTGGTCTACAGTCTCAAGGATGCTTTCGTCTTTGTTTTCAATGGCTTTAGGCAGGATTTCGCCGTTATTGTCAAACTGTTTGCCTACACGAAGCGGGTTAAGCAGCCAGTAGTTGTTGCCTTTTTCCACAGGGTCTTTGCCATACGTGTATACCTTCTGCTCTTCTGTCGGATGATTGTCTACAACGATCCATTGGTTCAGCAAACCGATTACGCCTTCCGGATGCTTGGCTTTTTTAGAGATCACATAGTACTCGTCAACGCCAAGACCAATTTGATTCAATGTCGGTTTGTTATCGACAGAAGGGATCGGGAACACTCCCCATTCTTGAACAACCTTGCCGTCTTTTACAGCTCCTTTCGCGAGCTGCGCCGGTGTCCAGGAAGCGCCAAATACCATGCCGATGCTGCCGTCGTAGATGAGCTCAGCGGCTTTTTCCGAATCTTTGACCGCAAACTCAGGATCGATCAACCCTTTTTTGAACATATCCTGCAGCGCTGCAAGCGCCTGCTTCATCTCGGGCTGGATATCGCTGTTCATCAAACCGCCGCTTCCGTCTTCCATCCAAATGTTTTCGTAAGCATGATAGCCGTTTAAGAACGCTCTCAGACCGGTAACGCCTGTCTCAGTGCTAAAAGGATTCTTGCTGACCGCAATACCGTAAGCTTGTTTTGTACCACCGGGATTCTTCGCTTTGAACGCTTCTGCAATTTGAATGAAATCATTCATAGTTTTAGGCTCCGGCAAGCCAAGTTCTTTCAGCCAGTCCGTACGAACGAACAAGAATTGATAGTTGAACGGGTTGTAGGAGCTTGGGATCCCCATCATTTTCCCGTCGATCATCGCTGTTTTCATTTGCATGCCGCCGTCCATGGTCAGAAACTTTTTCGTCTCTTCCGTAGCATGCTGATCATAGATCTCTGTCAAATCCATAATCATATCCGCCTCAGTCAGCTCTTTAAGCTGTGCGGCGTTTACAAGCAGAAAATCCGGAAGATCGTTGGATGCGATCGCAATTTTTACTCTCTCTTTAAATTGGCTGATATCTGCAATCCACTTGTTTGTAATTTTGACACCGATATCTTGTTCATAAGCGTCATAAACGGAGTTCTTGTCGAAGTCTTCACCTTCGTCAAATTTCAAGTAAGGATCGCTTGGCGAAACCGTTGAAACCTCAATAACATCATTGCTGTTTCCAGTGCCTGTTGTTTGGGTCGGTTCCTTGGAATTTCCAGGTGGTTGGTTTGGCTCAGACGACGTTTTGAAGCCGCAGCCTGTAATCGCCAATGCAAGCGTCAAGGAGATCATGACAAGTGCCTTTTTGCTCTTCAAATTTTACCCCTCCGGTACATTTCGTTTAGTTTCTGCTGCAAATGGTACTGCAGTCTTTCATATTTCCAGTATAGAAAGAAGCTCCCCGCTGTTCTATATACTAGTCTTTACTTTCGTATACACCTCTTGACACCAGGCAAAAAGCACATAACAGTATCTGGTTGCAGGCATCCCTTGTCTATATACTTAGCATATAAATTCATGATTGTCTGGAGGCATTGGATCATAATGAAACTTCATATTGCTTATGACCATCCCATTCCTATCAATTGTTTTGAATGGACCCCTGCCACTTATCGGCAGCCGCCTCATGTGCACGCAAGTCTGGAGATCGGCCTCTGTTTAACAGGCAAGGGCTATTTTTTCTTTGGCAACAAACAATATGCAGCGAATCCTGGCGACTTATTCCTGGTCAATAATGAAGAACGGCATATTGCCCAATCTGCCCCAGACGACCCGAGCCGCTATCTTTTTATTAACTTTGATCCCGCGCTGCTGCTAGCGGAGGAGCCCGGTCTGCTGCTTCCGTTTTCCTATCGCTCCACTCATTTTTGCAATCATATTATGGGCGGCTCGCCCCTCGCCAAACAGCTTACGCCTTGGGTGCTGGCTATAGCGGAAGAGCTGCGGGAGAAGTCCCCGGGTTATTTAGCAATGGCCAAAAGCGCGCTCATTCAGCTATGCGGACGTCTTCTTCGACATTACGACGGTTTGCTGACCGATGATGAGCGTCATCATATGGTACATTCCGTTCGCCAGGCGCAATCACTGGCCGCTTTGGTCGAGCTTCGTTACCACGAGCCGATTAGCTTAGGGGAATTGGCTGATGAACTTGGTTTAAGCGTCTCGCGCGTGAGTCGGGCATTTCTGGAAACGACAGGTTATCGTTTCTCGGAATATGTTTCCTTGCTGCGTGTCCAGGCTGCCAAGCGTGAATTGGCAGGAACGGACAAAGCTGTTGCTGATATTGCATTCGAATGCGGCTTTCAAAGCTTGCCGACCTTTTACCGCGTTTTTAAAGAGACTGTCGGTCAGTCTCCGGTCCGTTATCGGCAATCTATAGGGGTTACGGAATGAGCAAAAAATGAGTATAACGCTTTTATAATTTGAGAAGCCATTGCCGGCATGGCTGGTTATAATCAAGGCATAAATTGATTACATGGATTTTAGGAGGGCTAACCTTGATGACGAAATGGATTGGACTGAGGGAAATAGTTCGGGATGAAATCAAACAGCGCGAAGAAGAAGGCTGTCATGTTATGGGGATGACCGAAGGTCTGGAAGCAGCCGGCACAAACGAAGCAAAGCTAATGGGGGTGTACCAAGCTTTAATGGCACTTGAACCACGTGCGGATTTCAAGTATATCGAGCCGTCGGAAATGGAAGCCATTCGCGCCGAACGTCCGGATGGACCGAGAATCCTGTCCGGAAACTGGGGTGAACTTAAATGGCAGGATAAATTTCATGGTGCGTGGCTTGGCCGTTCGGCTGGTTGTGCGCTCGGAAAACCTCTCGAAGCTCCTGCCTTCATGCAAGGCTCCGGCGGAAGACCCGGCTGGCACAATATCAAGTTGTGGTTCGAAGGCGCAGGGCAATGGCCGATTTGCCACTATACACCGGGCGATTCAACTGCAGAAGCCGAGTACGGTATCGAGATCGCAAGGTGGAGCAGCTTGGTCAGCTGCCGGGAAAACATTCACTTTATGGAAACAGACGATGATATTCGTTATACCGTTCTTGGTCTGCTCATGCTTGAGGAGCGAGGATTTGATTTCAACTCCTGGGATGTGGGCAAGCTGTGGCATCGTCATTTGTCCTTCGGGCAGGTATTCACGGCTGAAGCGCAGTCCTATCTTAATTTCGCTCGTGTCACTTCACATATTAGCGGCGATCAGCCCGATGAATGGGAGAAACATATCCATTGGGGGCGTTCTTATTTGAATCCTTACCGCGAATGGATCGGCGCCCAAATCCGTGTGGACGGCTATGCATACGGTGCTGCCGGCCAGCCCCAGCTTGCTGCTGAGCTTGCTTGGCGGGACGCCTCCTTCTCTCATGTGAAGAATGGTATTTATGGTGCCATGTTTTGCTCGGCTATGATTGCCGCCGCATTTGTTGAAAGTGATATGAAGCGAATTGTTGAGATCGGATTGAGTGAAATTCCGAAAAACAGCCGCCTTGCAGAAGATATCGCATTAGCTGTCAACATTGCTGAGGAAACGGAAGACGCATTAGCATTGGTGAGTAAAATATGGGAAGCATTTAAGCACTATCACCCTGTTCATACCAATAATAATGCTGCATTATGCGCGGCTGCGCTCATTCATTCCGGAGGCGATTTTGAGAAAGGCATTACGACAGCCGTACTTGGTGGCTGGGACACCGATTGCAATGGCGCCACCGTCGGTTCCATTCTTGGCGCATCGCTTGGAGCGACAGCAATTCCTGCGAAGTGGATCTCGCCGCTAAACGATACGTTGTATGCCGATGTCAGTGGCTTCCACCCCATTGCCATCTCCGAATGCGCTCAAAGAAGCTATCGTGTCTTCCGGAAATTGCAGCATTAAAATGATTAAGGATGAATCCAGTTGGAGGGGGCGGCTAGCCCCCTTCCTCTGTAGCCAGGTGAAGTTTCACATTTAAACTCTCATGGAACCTTACGTGAGCCTTCCGACTCTTTTACTAACTACAACTTCATTCGATATACCCCGGCCTCACCCAGAAAATCTTTTCGGGTCAATCCCTTTTCTCCAAGCAATATCCGATAATTCGTTATCGTACCATCATGTGAAATAAAGAATATTTTTCTATACTTTTCCCCGATCCAATCTATTAACCGCTTAGCATATCCTTCAAAAATATCTTGTTCGATCCTATTAATCCCTTCTTTCCAGCAATCCAAATTGAAATCAAGAATTTCAGTGTGTCCATATAGATTTGTGATTTCAGTTTTAGAGAGGATTTGATCACATGCTAAAAAAGGAAGTTCGGTATTCTGAGGAAACATTCTGGGACCAACCAATGGAGAAACAATGAAGTCCATACCATTTTTTATAATAGTTGCCGTCTCCATTGTACGTTGAGTTGGACTTACAAGAACTAAATCACCAGGATCAATTATAATTTCATTTCGTAGCTGCGCTACTTGAAATTTTCCGTATTCTGTAAGACTAGGATGCAGAGTATTTAATCGATTTGGATAATCGTTGAGATGTTCTCCATGACCGTGCCGAATAAATATGAATTCCATGTCCGCCCTCCCTTATCTCATTCCCCTATTCGGCGTGATCCCATGAAGCGACTAAAATGCCCACGCGAATGAAACCGAAGACTCGTAGCCGTATTTATGGCGATATCGACACTCTAATCGCTTCGTTATTTTGCAATTCGAGCGCGGCAAGAGTGAGTTTTCTACGCATTCCTCCTCTCGACAAAAGTATACAATCCCGTATCAATAGTTGCGTCTTCTTTTCTTGAGCACCTAGATTATGGCGTAAATATTTCTTGTGAATCATCTTGTTTAATCTGTCTAAGTATAAATCTTTCCGTGTCTAAAGTAGGGAATTGAGACATGTTTTTGTCCTTTCATGGTTTAGATATTCTAAAGATATCATTTAGCGTTATCTTAATCTATAAATTCCCATAGTATTCCCCTGTCATGGTTCCTCTCTACTGCCCCTACTGGTTAAGGCAGCTGATCAATTGGTCGGCTGCCTTCTCTTCTTTATTCAACTAACGTGTCCCATTACTCTTCCATGTTTCTTCAAACCGAACCAAAGACGGTATTTGTCCCGCTCTGTTTGACTTCATCATTCAGGAGATTTTTCGTACCGCGAACCACAATTCTACATAATTAAGACCATTTCTGCCTCCATAAACTTCGAATTCCATCCCATTGACCTGCTCGTATCCTGCTGTTGGAAGCCATTCTGAATAAAAGCGGCGGTATAACGACTCGATGGAGTCATTAAATTGCTCCCATGTAAACAGCTCTGATGGGAATATAGCCCAAGTGTGTGAAGGAATCGTTATTTCCAAATATCCATCCGTTTTACTGGAATCGCTCTTAAATGAACACAGCATATACGGAAACGTATCATTCTCGGTTTTTCGATAACTGCACACTGCATGGACTTTATACAAATCCTTACTCAGATATACGGGCAATTCACCCGCATTGGCAGTAAGTCTCTCTACTTCGCCATTGGCATGGCATTGTTGCCATAATCCCCCCCGGTGTACTCGGTCCATCACCATCACTGCTTGTTTGAAACACTCTTTCAATGCCAAATACTTGGAAAGATTCCTTGGTTTCGATCCGATAATTCATCGCTTCAACCCCTTTGATTGAAATAAGAAAGGAAAGCCGTGGATATGCTTTCAACGCGACTCCTTCTTGACGAGCCGTAGTTGGATTGACACCATGCATCGATTGAAAAGCTCTTGCAAAAGAAACCGGTGAATCGTAACCATACTTAATGGCAATATCAATCACTTTCGAATCGCTATTCAACAAATCAATTGCTGCAAGAGTAAGCCGCCTGCGTCGTATATATTCCGCCAGTGTAACATCTGTAATGAAGGAGAACATTCTTTGAAACTGATAAGACGAACAGCAAGCTTGGCTTGCTATCTTCGTCAGGTCGATTTCTCCGGATAAATTTGTTTCAATATAATCCAATGCCCGATTCATCCTCGTAAGCCAATCCATTTCTTTCCCTCCTCTCAATCGAAGTATAGAATAACAACGACTTTGTATCGCAACTTTTTATGCTCAAGTAAGTTGGCATTATCACCTCTCCGTCATTCACAAGGGACAGATACATTTGCTTTCTTCTTCACTTCGACGAATCGTTGATTCTTGTTAACCATGCAAAAAAACCTCTCCATATCTTACGACATGGTTGCATTCTCTTGAAAGTATCGGCTAAAAAAGCATGTTCTTGGCAATTTCGGCCAATCTAGGGCGATCGCTGTTATGAATAAAATTTATAATGTGCTAAAATGCAAACAACAATAAACCTAGGGGGCAGATGATATGAACTTATCGATCTTAGCTCTTATTCTTGTTGGTATAATCACCATTTATGCCATTGCATTTACAATGTTAATTAAGTTGCTTGGCCGGAAATTTAAAGACAAATCCAATCTGTATTTTCTTTATGCATCCATTATCTTGGTTATCCAATCTTATGTTTTAATTCAGGATTTCTTAGGAACTCAGTCTTTTAGTACAGTCAATATTTTATTTTTCTTAATGGGATTGATGCTGATTTTCCAAGGAATAAAACGAAAACAATCAAATATGTAGGTTCGTACGGAAACAGAATTATCCCCACTGTGAAAGTATTGGTTTATAATTCTTTCCAACATTCAAGAGGCAGCAGATCTCAACGTGATCGGCTGCCTATCGTTTCCCGTTTTCAAGCGTATTGGTGAACCTTCCTTGATGAGATATGTTTTCCCTGACCCCCTTGCCCTGTTACGATAAATAATTTCCCATTGTTATTACCTCGTCTTGTACTGCTGTCTATATTCGCTCGGGAGCATGCCTGTCTGCTCTCGAAAAGTTCTGCTGAAATATTTTTCATCCTCGTACCCGGTTTGCTTGGCAATCCAGACAATTGGCCTGGCCGTCTGCTCCAGATATTCCCGAGCTTTATCGATTCGTACCTTGCGCAGATATTCATTGAAGGAAAAGCCTACGATTTCTTTGAAACATTGATAGAAGTAGCTTCGGCTCAAATTGACCCGCTTCGCGACATCGATGGCGTATAACGGAAACTCCAGTTCGTCGTGCACGATCTTGACCGCGGTCATAATGCTGCCGCTCACTTCCGGGCTCAGCTGTAAGCTGCCTGAGCGCATTATCCCTTTTTCCCTGAATTGTTTTAGCCAGTCCGCAACTTCGCCCCAGCACATAAATGTATCAGGCATCTTGATCTCATCAGGTTGTATCGCTCTATATAGTCGATTCCAGTCAACCATACATCCGTAGATCCACTGCATTAGCTTGGGGACAGGCATTCGCAGTTCTTTTAATCGACTACAAAGCTTATCAAAGGCCTCATCGTCATGGACCCATGTGAAGGCGTGTAGTAATTTCTTCACAGTGTCCGTCTCCTCTTCTCCCGGTTCAGGATGTTCTGCCAGCAGCTCCATGACCGACTTCTCAATCGGATAGGGCTCATTGCCGTCGCAGTCGTAGAAAAAATCTCTGCTCCTGTAAGCCCGTATCCGTTGATGCAGATCGGATGGAGATATACCGGCTGTATGCCGTATCCGTACCATATGCCATCCGGAGCTGCGCGTTCCGTTTGGAAGCGGCGGCAACGGGTCTTCTTCGTAATGGCCTTGAGGCTGAACCTCCTTAGCAAGATCCGTCAACCACATCAGAATAGATCCTTCCGATTCGGCTATCCAGCCCAAGGAAACGCAATCCGCAACCATACTGCTTGTTAATGGCTCATCCGGGAATGTCAATAGCGCATAGACCGTATCGGAAAAACAAACCTCTGCTATCGTATGCGACTCATTCTTGTGCTTCTGCTTCTCTTCCACAATGCGCGAGTGGATGCGACGAAACACTTCTTCGAACTGGTCTTTTTCTAGCTCTACCTTCGCAATGTAATCAATGGCACCCAGTCGCAGCGCTTCCTGAATGTATTCAAAATCCTGATGAAGCGTCAACACGGCGATCGCGATATTCGGATATAACTTGCGTACAACCCGAATTAATTCGATGCCCGACATCACGGGCATGGCCAGATCGGTCATTAACAGGTCTACCCGATTCGCCTTCAGAAAATCGAGCGCCTTCTCCCCGTTGGCAGCTTCGCCTACAACTCTCATTCCGAACGATTCCCAGGGTAAAAAGGACATCAGCCCCTTACGTACAAGCTTGTCGTCGTCTACGATGAGAACATGGATCATTTCGATTATTTTCCCTCCTCAATTTGTACCGAAATGATGATGCGGGTACCTTTGCCAAGCTCGCTTGTTACCGTCAGGCTCGCTTTCCCCTCGTAATGAAATGCTAACATTCGTTTGACATAATTCAGTCCGATCCCCATCCCCACTCGATGGTGCTCAGTCTGTTCCTGCTCAAGCAAGGCCACAATCGTTTCCTCAGAGATCCCCCCACCGTTATCTCGAATTTCGATTTCTAGTCTGTCATTCTTTCGAACCTCCACCTCGATTCTGCCGTTGTCATCCAGCCCGTGATACAGCGAATTTTCAACCAACGGCTGCAGAATGAATCTAGGCACTGTCACTTCAAGTAATGCGTCGTCCACGTGAATATTGACATCGAACTGAAAATCGTAACGAATCTGCTGGAGAATGAGATATTGTTTCAGTGAATCTATCTCATCCCTGATCGTGGCGACACTGTTGCCTTTGCGGAGATTGTAGTAAAGCAGTTTATTTAACGAAGTGACAAGCCTGTCGATCTCTTCCTGACCGTTTATAACGGCAAGCCAGTGCGCGGTATCCAGCGTATTCATCAGAAAATGCGGATTAATCTGGTACTGCAGCTTCTCGATCTCCAGATCCGCTCTGCGCTTTTCCTTGGCCTTGATTTCAGAATACAACTGGGCAATCTGAACCTTCATATGTTGAAATTGGTTTAACAGCATCTCAAATTCCGGGATGCGCGATTGCGTGGCAGCCGCATTAAAATTGCTGCCCGCAATCGATTTGATCTCCTTTTGGAAGCGCGACAGCGGCCGGTACACCATTTTCCATAAAAGCCAGCCAATCATCAGACTGACTCCAGCGAACAGCAACGCCAGCCCCAGCATCTGCATCATCCAGCGATTTTTCTCGCGGTTGTAATCGGACTTCGCAATAAGCGAAACCACGCTCCAGCCCTGATTGCTGACTTGTCGATACCAATAATAATCGGAAGTCATACCTGTTACCAGGGACGGCGATAATGAGTCCGAAAAAAATGAATTTTCAGGAAAGATATCTTGAAGTTCGCTGTATGAAATTCTTCCGTTGTTGTCCAGAATTAAATGATTGGTATGCTTGCTGACTTCATCCAAATCAAGAATGCTCTGCGTCAGCTTGAAACCGGACTCAATGTAGACATAGGCATCCTCCCTCTCCGGCAAATCCACCTTTCGCAACGCGGAAAGCACATATTGATTGTTGAATCGATCTTGACTGATATGCGGTCCAAAATAGGTGATGCCATAATACTCTGCGAGGATTGGAAGGTTATCGACATTGAATGGTTGTTTCATGCCTGTATTCTCAAAAAGAGTGGTCTGATCGTCGCGTAAATAATACAGCGTTAATCCGACATTGGGATTCGTGAATGTGATGAGATTCAGTTGATTTTTGATTTCATCCGTCAGATAACTCCGGTCATACGGCTGCTTCGCCATCAAAAACATCTCAAGCTGCCTGCCGACATTCCCTTTAAAGGACAGTTGTTGGGATACGTGATTCAGATTGTTCAGCGTGTTCTCAAGCGACAATCTGACCTGCTTTAAATTGCTTTGAATGCCGGATTGCAGCTTCGTATTCAGAATGGATGTAATGGTGTTGTATGAAAGATAACAGGTGCAGATGAAAGGAATCAATGTTGCTGCGGCGAACAGTAAAAGAATTCTATTTTTCAAGGTCAATCGCTTCAGGCGGGACTTCCAATTCTTTTCCGGTTTCATCGTTTCATCCCCATCGATTATTGACTCCTCCTCTCTTTGAATCAGGTCTAAGACGTGCATAAATAGAAACAGGTGGAAAAATCTTTCTAGAATATAACACAAATAAAAATGATTATTGAGTAAAGATTTCAATAAATCAGGTGCCTAAGCTATTATCTTTCAAATGAAAAAATCACAGGTAGACAAATGTCTTCTCCTTAGTGGGTGAAATGTCCAACCACCCGGAACAGCCGGAAATTTTTGTACATATGACCCCCTCATTTAGAAACCACCTTCTATCCTTGAAGGCGGTTTCATTGTGTTACAGTTAAATGGTCCATAGGGATAGTTATTCCATTCAATCTGATAGAAGGGGTGTAATTATGAAAAACAAGTCAAAAATGTTAGCGCTATTACTGGCCTGCTTTCTAGTTCTTGGTGCTTGCAGCAATACAACTAATAACACGCCGGCTGCACCGGAGAAAAGCGCGGAATCAAGCGAACCCGCTGATCCATTTGGCCGCTACGAAGAACCTGTCCAGATCAGCATCAGTATTGAAATCGATCCCACCGATAATGAATTGCCGCCTGGCGACACGCCGCTGGACAATCAATATACTCGTCAGATTAAGGAAGCGCTTAATGTGGACGTCGATCATCAATTTGCTGCCTCCGGCCAGAATCTTCGACAGAGAATTAGTCTCGCCATTGCAAGTAACGATTTGCCGGATGCTATGGTCGTCAATGCCGTTGAGCTGCGCCAATTGGTCGAAGCCGGCCAAATTGCCGATTTAACTGAGGTGTATGAGCAATATGCATCCCCGGAGATAAAGACAATCATTGAAAACACCAACGGTGCTGCCTTGGAGGCAGTTACATTCGATGGCAAAATCATGGCCTTTCCGGGTGTGCAGGCAAATGCCGACGGCATTCACCTCCTGTGGATCCGTCAGGATTGGCTGGATAAGCTGAACCTTGAACCGCCAACCACGATGGCAGAACTTGAGGCCGTCGCCCGCGCTTTCGTCGAAGATGATCCGGATGGCAACGGTCAGCGCGATACGATTGGGATTACCGGACCGGAGAGTGGCGGTAAACTGTATGCCAACTTCCTTGAGTCGAAGAACAATTTGTACGGTTTTGACCCCATTTTCTCCGCGCATGACGCGTTTCCTGGATACTGGCTCGAGGGCGAGGATGGCAGCCCTGTGTACGGGTCAATCCTGCCGGAGACTCGCGAGGCGTTAGCTAGTTTGAGAGATTTGTATTCCAATGGACTAATTGACCCTGAGATGGGTGTTCGTAACAAAGCGGATGAGCCCATTATCGCCGGAAAATCCGGAATGTTCTTTGCGCCTTGGTGGATGGCTTACGGTCCGCTAACCAATGCCGTTAAAAATGATCCCGAAGCCAACTGGCAAGCTTATGCCCTGCCTTTGAATCAAAATGGCGATTTTAGACCACATGCTGCTACACCTTCAACTGAGTTTGTGGTGGTTCGGAAAGATTACGAGCATCCGGAAGTTCCGATGAAATTGCTAAACAATTTGTTTAAAAACGAACAAGAGAACACCTTTGACCCAAGCAAAGGCGGTCCTGGTTACTATCCGCTCCGCGTGGTGTACGCTCCATCCGATGAAATTGAATTTACAGTCAAAGCCCTCCGTGATGTGCTGGCTGGCAATAAAACTGCAGAGGATTTTGCGAATGACAAAGCTTACAAACTGCTGCCTTCGGATATCGCAAGCATCAAGACGATCAAAAACGAGCCTTACGATTCTATGGATCTCTCAACATGGAACCCTGAAGCGAACTGGGGAGCATGGACACGAGCGTACTCCATGATGGTGGGCGGAAGGCCGTTGGTTGATACCGAGTTTGAGGAGGTGCCCAGTCTTCTGTATGAGCAGACGCCGTTAATGGAGAGCCGTTGGGTGAATCTGCGAAAGTTAGAGGATGAGACCTTCCTGCGCATCATTATGGGCGCGGCTCCACTGGAGACATTCGACTCCTTCGTCGAGAACTGGAAACGTCAAGGCGGCGACCAGATTACCCAGGAGGTTAAGGACGCGCTTGTGAAGTAATCTTAAGGCATATTACGAACCATATAGCCAGAGCTCCCAGCACCTGTCAGGAGCTCTGGAACATTCGAAGTAGGATTCGGGGAAAGGAGTGCTGTCATGCGAATGAAAGGTTTCGCCAAACATTATTATCTGATGCTGATCCCGGGATTTCTATGGCTGTTCGTCTTCAGCATCGTCCCGATGTTCGGTATCATCATTTCGTTCCAATATTTTAATCCAGGCAAAGGAATCTTGGGCTCGGATTGGGCGGGACTTGAGCACTTCAAGTATATGTTTTTGCTGAAGGATACACAGGAAGTCTTCATGAATACGCTTGTCATCGCTTCCATGAAGATTGTCGCCAATCTGATTGCGCCTCTGCTGTTTGCACTGATGCTCAATGAGTTGCGTCTGATGATTCTCAGACGCTGGATTCAGACCATTGTCTATCTGCCTCACTTTTTATCCTGGGTTATTCTGGGGGGCATTGTACTAGATCTTTTCTCCTATAATGGACCCGTTAATCAACTGACTGCTTTGTTCGGATTCCAGCCCAAACTGTTCTTTGCCGATTCCCAGCTGTTTCCGTTCCTCGTAGTCGGCAGCGACGTCTGGAAGGAATTCGGTTTTGGTACCATTATCTATCTTGCCGCGCTTACCGGGATCAACCCGGCACTGTACGAAGCTGCCAACATCGATGGCGCAGGACGCTGGAGAAGTCTCTGGCATATCACGCTGCCCGGGATCCGCACGACAGCCGTATTGCTTACGGTACTCAGCTTGGGTAATGTGCTTAACGCGGGCTTCGACCAGATCTTCAATCTGTACAACCCGCTCGTCTATTCTACAGGTGATATTATTGACACCTGGGTCTATCGTACAGGTTTGCTCAACCTCCAATATGAACTTGCGACCGCCGTCGGCCTGTTGAAGTCCGTTGTGGGCTTCCTGCTGATATCCGTCTCGTATTATCTGGCTTACCGTTTTGTTAACTATCGCATATTCTAAGGATTCATCCTGATGCAAAGCTATGTAAACTCATCCCATTCCAACTAGAGTAGGAGGTGCTGACCGTGGTCAGAGACCGGACGTTCGGCAACCGTGTGACGGATATTATACTGATTGTAGTCCTGATAGGCATTACTTTATCATGCGTCCTGCCGATCTGGTACACGCTCTCCCTTTCGCTTAGCTCCAACTCTGCCGCTGCGGCCGGTAAGGTCTGGCTATGGCCAGTCGATTTCAATCTTAACGCATATAACCAGATTCTCAATGACAATCAGTTCTTCCGGTCCTTTTGGACATCGACCGAGCGAGTGCTGCTGGGGGTTATACTTAATTTTATCATGGTTGTGCTCATGTCTTACCCGCTCTCGCGGACAGCGAGAGAGCTCAAGGGGCGCAATGTGTTCATGTGGATTCTCATTTTCACGATGTTGTTCAACGGCGGTCTGATCCCGCTGTATCTGACGGTCAAAGAGCTCAACATGTTGAACAGCATCTGGGCACTTGTCCTGGTCGGCGGCGCGCAGACACTCGTCTTCAATGTTATCCTCACGATGAACTTCTTCCGCAACCTGCCCAAGGAGCTGGATGAAGCCGCCCTTGTCGACGGCGCGGGACCATGGTACATCCTGTTCAAGATCTACATCCCTCTGGCCGTCCCGGTGCTGGCGACCGTCTCGCTATTCAGTATCGTGTATCACTGGAATGAATTCTTGTACGGTCTGATCTTCATGTCCCGTGAGCAATTCTATCCACTCCAGACGTATATCCAGCAGCTCGTCGTCTCGGTCGATCCATCGACGATGTCCGAGGACCAGTACCGTCGCTTGTCGGAGCTGTCCAACCGGACACTCGATGCCGCCAAGATCTTCATCGCGATGCTGCCTGTCCTTATCGTTTATCCATTCCTCCAGCGCTTCTTCATCCACGGGATTACGCTGGGTTCGGTTAAAGAGTAACTCACCCACCCGGGATAACAGGTTTTAGAGATCGATCCCATTTTCCTTTACATTTATATTAAATCATTCTGCAAATAGGGGCCGTCCCATACGATCTAGGATCTTGAGAAACGGCCCCCTATTTATTAGTGTGAGGCGCCGAGGGTACGAATCATTTCCGCAGCGCCGTTGTGCTCTATTTTACTGAATGAAATCCTATTCACGAATAAAAAAAGGGCCCCGCACGGTAAATCCGAGTGCGGAGAACCCCATGACGGTTCATTCCTTTTTCGCTTCCAAGGCTTTTTGGTAGATTTCAAGGTATTGGGGTAGCTGAAGTCCGTCTAACCCCTTGACGTAGGCGTCCCATTCCTTATTGATGTCTTTAGACCCCGTAATAAATTGAGCCATGTTGGACTTCACGTAATCAATCAACGCAGTCTTGATTTGCGCCGCAATCTCCGCGTCTTCCAGCGCAATAAACACGCCATTTGGGTATTGCTCCTTGGAATGGAATGGCTCATACTCCTTGGATACCTGATTCAGCCGCGTCCCATATCCGTCCGGTGCCAGCGGATCCTGCGGTGCGGTCCAGGAAGCTCGGTACCCATAAGTTCTTAAAGAAGGCCCGATCTGTTCCCATCCGTCATTATGCGTTGGCTTTTTGTCCGTTTTCGGAATCGACGTATATTTTGCCTGCTTTCCGTTAATATCCAGCTCCCCGTCTTGTGCCTTTCGCCAACCTTTGCCTTCCGGTCCGTTCTCCTGCAGCAGAATTGCTTCTTCGGTGTACAGGTAGTCTGCGAGGCGGATCGCTGCAATCTGCTGGTCGTTGGTCGCTTTATTCGTAATGGCAAACTGGGAATTACCAATGCCGGCAAAATTCAGGGTTTGCTGAACGCCGCCGGGCCCTTTCAGAGGTGGAACCACGACGTAATCCTTATGCCGCGGCGCTTTATCATCCATGCTGTAGGCATAACTGATCAGCGCGGTAGACAAAGCTCCCATGACGTTGTCTGGTTCCCGGTTGGCCATTTGCTGAACCGCGTCAGCGTTTTGTGTAAAGGCAGCCGGATCAATCAATCCCTCTTTGTATAACTTGTTTAAGTAAATCAACCCTTGCTTCCATTCATCCTTATTTGCCGTAAAATCAACCTTGCCGTCAATGACCCTTAGGAAGGTTCCCGCATTCTTCTCGGTATAATCATCCAATATAAAGGAGTTCATCACAAAGGCCGAAACGTTTCCCGCCCACATCTCATCTGATCCCGAAAGCGGGAGCTCGTCGACCTTGCCGTTTCCATTCGGGTCCTTCTCCTTAAAAGCCTTCAGGACATTGTAAAACTCTTCCGTGGTGGTAGGAACGGATAGTCCCAGCTGATCGAGCCATTTCTTGTTGATCCACATTTTCAATGCGTTATCGCAGTGATAACATTCATTTACTTGGGGAAGGGCGTAAATATTGCCATCGGGGGCCGTTATCGAATCCTTCATATACGGGATATCCTGCATCGCCTTCTTTATATTCGGCGCGTATTGTTCGATCAAGTCGTTCAACGGGATAAACACGCCTTGCGATCCATACTTCATCTGTTCTTCTTTGGAGAGGTCCCCATGCAGAATGACTTCCGGGTAGTCTCCACTGGCGAGCATTAGCTGTTTGCGATCCTTCAAGGCATTGTTCGGAACCAGGTCCCAATCAATTTTGATGTTCGTTTTCTCTTCCAGGAACACGGTAAAGGCATTGGTTTTCATATCCTCGATGGTAGGGAACTGTGGTGCAAACATTCTTATCGTCATCGGCTGCTTCACAATCGGATAGGTGCCGACCTCTGTAAACAATTCACTCTGTTCCGGAGGCGTTTCCATCCCTGTCTCATCAGGAGCAGTGTCCGGGTTCTCCGGATTGGAGGATCCTCCACAGGCACTCAACAGCATCGTCAAGGCCAACACACTGATTAACAACGCGATTAAAGACTTCGTCCACCCTTTGCGCATCAAAAACAACTCCCCCATTCTTTTTCATCGTATTCCTTGTCACACTAGTAATCTTTCAAGCAGCCGTCTCATCCTTAAACAACGGACCGCACCACCTCCCTTAAGCTGGTTTCCCACTTATCCTTTCAACGAACCGATCATGACTCCTTTGACAAAATGCTTCTGAACAAACGGATATATGATCAGTACCGGAGCACTCGCTACGACGATCAGCGAATATTTTAACAGATCCTTCAGGCCTTGCTGCGCCTGCACCTGATCCACATTGGCCATCATCGACGGATCCACCGTGTTGAGAATCAAGACGTTGCGTAGAATGATTTGCAGCGGGAACAAGTCCGGAGATCTGAGGAAGATCAAGGCGTCAAAATATGCATTCCAATGTCCAACCGCGTACATGAGCGTCATGACGGCAATAATCGGTTTGGACAAAGGCAGGACGATGCTGAGAATGAACCGGATATCGCTGCATCCGTCCAGCTCCGCCGCTTCGGACAGTTCATCCGGGATGGTCGTCTGGAAGAAGGTGCGGGCAACGATTACCTGGATCACGCCCATGGCTCCCGGCAGAATCATCGCCCAACGGGTATCGAGCAACTGGAGATCCTTCACCAGGAGATAGTACGGGATCAAGCCCCCTTCGAACATCATGGTAATAACCAGCACAATCATAAAGAAATGGCGGCCGTACAGCGTCCGCTTGGCAAGCGGATATCCAAACATGATTGTCAGTGACACGTTGATCGCCGTCCCTACGACCGTATAGAACAAGGAGTTCATATAGCCGACGCCGATCTGCGGGTTTTGGAATACCGCCTTGTATCCATCCAATGTAAAATCGACTGGGAAGAGCCATACCTTTCCGGACACGACGGCCTGCGGCGAGCTTACGGATGAGCTGACAATATAAATCAACGGCACAGCCACGATGATAAGAATCAAGGTCAGGAAAGCATAGATTAAAGCGATAAATATGCGGTCCCCCCGGGATTCCCGAATAGCGGTTGTTGTTTTGGGCATGTTGTTCCCTCCTTGGCACCTTTTTCATTTGGTATGGTTTCAGTCAGCCTCGGCGACGAATTCATTCGACTCACCACAGACTGCTGCTCGACAGCTTTCGGGCGATGTAATTCACAGCGATCAACAGGAGCAAATTCACCACCGAGTTGAAGAAGCCAATCGCCGCCGAGAAGCTGAAGCTCGACCCAAGCAGACCTACTTTATACACATAAGTAGATATGACTTCGGAAGAGGCGAGATTGAGAGGGTTTTGCATTAGATAGATTTTTTCGAAACCCAGCTTCATAATGTTACCAAGATTCAGGATCAGCATGATCACTGACACGGGAATCAGGCTGGGGATATCAATCTTGAGGATCTTCTGGATGCGGGAAGCCCCATCCACCCTGGCCGACTCGTACAGCTCAGGATTAACTCCGGCGAGCGCAGCGATATAGATGATCGCCCCGTATCCGGTGTACTGCCACACATCGGACCAAACATAAATGGATTTGAACAGATCAGGCATACCCATAAAATTCGTATTGGTTACTCCCATCATTTCGAACAGCTTGCTGACCATGCCCACCTGAGGCGTCAAATTGACGATAATGATCGATACCATGATAACCGTCGATATAAAGTAAGGAGCGTAAGTTATCATCTGTACGCTCTTCTTGAACAGCCCATTTCGGATTTCGTTCAGGGCGAGCGCCAGAATGATCGGTGCAGGAAAGCCGACAGCAAGGCCATAGAAACTGATTCCGAGCGTATTTTTGATGTAGAGCCAGAAGTTTGGGGATTCAAAAAATTGTTCAAAGTATTTGAACCCAGCCCAAGGGCTTCCCCAAATCCCTTTAATGACGCTGTAATCCTTGAATGCAATCACGATCCCGGCCATCGGCACATATTTGAATACAATCAAGTAAAGTAAGGGGAGCAGGAGAACCAGATACAGCTGCCAGTGGCGCCTGATCCGGATCCAAGTCGTTTGCGGGCGGGAGCGGGTGCCGACCTGAGCAGGACCGGGCAGCCCGGGACCGCCATGTAACTTATTGTTGAGACTTCGCATCAGCATGTACTCCTTCCGTGGTATATTGCGGATATAGTCAGCGCCCATTCGAATGCGGCGGAATGTAATGCCATTGTAAACGCCCGATCTTGCGATCAACAAGAAACAAGAATAAACGGGTTAACCATTTTCGCCTGCATGATTTATAACGAAAAAGGCAGCGATGAGCTCGCCACCTTAACCGTTTTCTACCAATAAACCGTTTTCACCCGTTCGCCTTGCGGAGCTCACCGCTGCGGTATTCGCCCGGTGCGACCCCCATAATCCGTTTAAATACACGCGTAAACGAGATGGCGTGAGTATAGCCAACCTGCTGCGCGATCTCTTGGACAGAGGCATCCGTCTCCAACAACAACTTCACTGCTTCACGCATCCGTACATGGATGAGGAAATCGACGAACCTCTGTCCTGTATGCCCTTTGAACAACTTGCTGATATATTTGGGATTCAACTGAAAGCGGTCACCGAGCATTTCCAGCGACAAGTCGGGGTTGGCATAGTCCTTTTCGATCAGCTTGCAGATCTCCCGGATAAGCGCTGCGTACTGCCTGCCTTCTTGTAGCTGACCCACGGATTCAAACAAACTGGTCATGGCTTGCTTGATTTCAATCCGCAGCTGCTCCAATGAACTGCCATGGTCCAGCATTTCCGTAAGCAGAGGAAGCCGTTCCTGAACCCATCGGCGGTAGGCATCCTTATTCATGTCCGATAGTTCCCGGCCGACGTTGTACAGCAAATAATTCATGAGATTAAATATCTCTTCATTGGTAAGAAGGCTGCCCTTTAACTGTCCGAACCATGCCTCATATGCCTCCTCCCACCCTATGTTCAGCATTCGGTAGGATTGAATAATCGAGCTGATTTCTCCTAGGTGAGCGTACAGCTCGGCATGGCTTGTGCCGGCGATATCCTCGCAACGAATCAGCCTGTTTTCCCCGAGTACGATTTTATATTTAAGCGCTTGAGCTGCGCTTTTATACGACTTGGACAGGTCGTGGATCCGATAAACCTCCTCGCCGCTTCCAATCGTAACGGTAAATTTCAAATTTTGCTCGGTCCAGCCCAGTATTTTCGAGCCAAAACGGGATAAAGCTTCACCATCTCTCTCCTCTGTCTCGTCCCCCTCAAAGTAAATGACGGCTAGGCAGGAGGGCGACGTCCATTCCGACCACAAACGAACACTCTCCTTCATCGCAATCTCGTTCACCACGTTCCGGAGGACGAATTTCAGCAGATGCTGATCACTCGCCGTATACTTCCGGCAGAAATCTCCGTAGTTGTCCATTTCAATGATGAGTAACCTAAACCGGTCCAGCGGCTCGGGTATATTCAGCATGGCGGCTTCCTCCTGCCACTCTTCCAGACTCATATCGGTTTGTCCCTCAATCAGCTGATGGAACAGATACCTTGTCCGCAGATGAAGGTCTTCTTGGTATTTTTCCTGGTATTGTCTGGACTGCTCCAGGATATGATCGAACGCCGACTCAATAAATGCGAACTCGTCGGGACTGCCTTTCCATAAGCCCGCGCCCCTTACAGGCAGGGAATAGTCGCTGAATCGCTCGGCGATCCGCTCGATCGGTCTGGCATTGCGCCGAGTCACATAGATCATCCAGATGAATCCTGCGGCGATCATGAGGAGTCCGATCACGAACCACAGATTATAGAGTTCGGAAACCGTATTGACATATCCGCCATTGATGAGACCGCTTCCATATTTCCAACCGGTGTAGTCCGAGGTATATTCCGAGAAGAGCTCGGATTCTTTAACTTTCGCTTTATTCCCGAACAAAGGTTGGCCGGAAGCATCTTTAACCTGGATAAAGCTGACCTTGGATTCGTACATATTCTCCGTCAATTTTTTCAGCGAATCCGCCGAAACGTTAACCACGATCATGCCGAGATTATTTTTCATATATGGCGATCCCCGCACCAGACTGACCACCTGTTTACCGCCAATCATTTTAAACTGCTCGAAGCTGCGCCCACCGGTCCACTTCGGAGTCTTCGACACCTGATATTCTTCGATAAATTTGCGGTCAGGATATGAACCGATATAAGCGTTGGTTGCATCACTCAACACATATCCGTCCGAATATCGCACCAAGTAAATGGAATCGATCATAGGATAGTAATTGATCAATTCCTTTAGCTTCTGCACGGTCCTGATGTTGATGTAGGCATCACTACCTGTGGTTGCCTTAAAAAAATGGTTCAAAGGCTCGCTGTTGATACTCTCGAGGACGATCATATTATCGATCACTTTGAGCGATGTATCCACGATCCGCATCGCCTGTAGGGACAGCGTCTTATTGGCATTCAGCGCCTCGCGACGGCTTTGCTCACTGAACATTTGAAAGAAGACAAAGAAGATAAACGTGATGACAATCATAAATACCGGCATGTAGGACAATAGTAGTCGTTTAAACCATGATTTGCGCATCATAACCCCGCCCTTATGTAATGTGGACATGCTCTTGGTATTAATGAATTATACAACGGAGGCCGATCCCCTGTCGGTTGCGGTAACTTTAGAATAATTTTTGTGCCGAAAGGCTACCCAAATGTTATCCAACCGCTTACTATGCATTCGCTGTCCTTGACATAAATCTTTCTTAAGAAAATCGTTGCGTTCACCGCGACCTCAATAACTTCATCATTTCAAGCTTCAATTTCCAGGGTCTAACGGATCTCTGGATAATAAAGGAAAAAGCCGTTGTCAAGGACAACGGCCTCATATTGCTATATGTCATGAACAGTTTTAAAAAGGTCCGGTTATTTTCACCTTGATTTTATTGGATTCAACCGTTATCCCGTTCAATGTAATTCGAATCGACAACTCGGCCTGTCCCGGATGCTTGGCGATAATCTTTCCTTTTGGGTCGATCTCCGCCTTATCCGGACGGCTGCTCAAATACTCAATGTGAGCGCCGGATAACTCCTTAGTCGTTCTTCCTCTCTCAAGAAAGACTTCGTAGGAATAGCCGACTTCATCTCCCGGATGAAGCTGAAGCGATTCAGCCTCGAGCTGTACTTTGTCTAGCGGCATGACCAGATTCGGGTCGCTATACTTCATCAGCTCGCTGCCGTATTTGAAATAGAAGCTGCCAAAATCGTCCTGCGCCAGCTTTTCCGCATTGCTCTCCAACAAGATGGACAGCGATTTGCTTGCTGTGTCAATCTTAAACATCTTGCTCGTATACGTGTGGTCAGCCACATATCCCGTATAAATGGTGCCGTACACATGGCCGTCGGTTCCAACGGTCAAGCGAGGATTGCTGTGGGCATAATCTGCTGTAGGAAACATATCCTCGCTGTAAATAACCTCTTGGCGTTCCGTATCATAGATGAACAGAGCCCCCAGCGCCATTCCCCAAATGTTACCGTCCGGGCCCCATATCAATGAGGTTACTGCTTTTTTGCCCGGAACAGGTACCTGTTCCAGCTCTACTCGGCCGGATGCTGTATCGTAAATGGCAAGCTTCCCCTCTCCGCCGGTCATCGCGCCGGTGGCCATAAACAGCTTTCCATTTTTGTAAAGCAACGAATTGATCGAATGGCCGGATATAATGTCGCGCTTCACATCAAACTTTCCGGTAACAGGATTGTAGACGGTAAGAGCCCCGCCTGTTTTGCCTGCGATTGGATAGGAGCCGATATATAACAGGTTTTCTTCCTCGACCCCGAGCATGGCTACGGGCCGGTCTTGCTCCGAACCCAGCTGACCAAGCCGCAGCGGATTATTCGGTTCTGATGGGTCCGTTCGGTTCCATGGTTTGGCTGGATCGTATTCAAAGATGGTTGCTCTAGGATATACGCCGAGATACACCTTTCCGTTCAAGGAACCGAATCCTTCGACTTGGCCGATTTGAGGATAATGCTTGGTCTCGTTACGGGTCGGCGAGTAAATTCCCATTCCCCCGCCTGAAATGAAGCCAGAAGACAGCATCTGCCCGTCTGTGCTCTTCCCGATGTTAAACAGTTCCACAAACTGTGCCGGAAACGGAAGCTCCGGCGTCTCAATCAAACCGGTTTCCAGATTGTAATAAAATGCCCTGCCGCTATTTCCGGCCAATCCGACCAATGTCCAGCCCGGATACTTAGACTGGTCCAGCTGTACATAACCAAAAGCGACGCCTGCTCCTTTGACATCCACGCCCAGCGATCCGTAAACTCCCGAATTCACGTCATACGAATAAAGCGACCATTGCTGCGCGCCTCCCGGGAGGGTCTCGTAATAGGTGTAGAACACCTTCTTGCCATCAGGCGATAATGGTGAGAATCCCCGGGCATTATAGGCCGTATTTTTATTTATGATCCAGCTGGAAGTTTCGGGATCATAGACACACATAACGGGTCCCGGATCCACACGCACGAATAATTTGCCACCTGCATACCGGAGATCATAAACCGAAGTCATGCCAGTAAATTCAGGCGGATGAAGCGGGGTAGATGCTCCGCTTGCAAGATCGTATTGATAAAGCTTGGCGACATCGGCTCCCCCCACATAGATCACTTGACGATCGGAATCGTAAGCAAGGCTGCGGATATGAGACTCTTTCGAAGAAGACTTAAAGGATTTCAGGATTCTGGTCTGGTCGGATGCAGGATCATATTCAAACAGCGTTTGGGAATATCCTGTTCCTCCATACACTTTGCCATCTTCCCCGGCTACAAGCGTCCAGATCACGGTATCGGTAGGAACCGGTTTGCCGATCGCCCGCATTGTATCCTCTGCCGGATCATATTGAAACAACGTCCCGTTCGGCGTACTGCCGATGTATACCATACCGTCGGAGGCTGTCACAATCGCCCAAGCTGCCGATACGTTGCTTCCGTCAAGCGCAACAAGTGGATGAGTGGACTTCACTTCTTTCGAAGCAACATCCATTACGATGAATTGTGCCGGATCACCCTGTGCGACCGTGAACAAAGAATCCTGACCATTCCTATCCTTACCGAACGCAGCCGTCATCAAGGTTAAACTCGAAGATTGCTGTCCTAAATTCGTTAAGTATGGAGAGGAAGCTTGCGACTCCAATGTGACGCTGTCCACGAAATACCGGCCGGTTAGGTCACCATTAAAATCGAAGGCTACCCTGATCTCCACTGCATTTTTTGGTGCGGAAGCAGCTACTCTTAAACTCTGCCATTGGCCCGATGGTTCACCGACCAGGCCGCTCACTACGGAGACAAGCTTTCCGTCTGCATCATAAAACCTGAGGTCGGCTTTGCCGCCTTGGCCTTCATCCGATAGCACACTTGCTGTCATGATGACATTGCCGAATGGCTGGGCAGCGTAAGCATCGCTCACCGCTCCGGAACCTGCATCGGGAGACAGGCGCTCCACCTGAAGACTTCGTTTCCCGTCTGCGTACACGGACTCACTTACCGTTATGGAAGCTTTGTCTTCATGGGGCTGCCAGCCCGGCAAGCGTCCATCTTCTTCAGAATCCTCGAAGCCGCCGTTAATCATAACGTTGGTCCATTCTTCTTTGGCTGCATACGTGATCGGCATGGCCCACACGATACTAGCAAACATCATGATGACCGTTAGGGCTGCGGCAATCCGACTTCTCCACTGGCTTCTCACTAAACTCTCCCCTTTACGAATAATTTTTCCCACGGTTAGTAAACGCTTTCAATACGATTTCATCTTATCATATCCTCTTATTTGTATACAAGTAAAATACATGTAAACGAGTATGCGGTCTTACTAGTGCTGCTAAGTTAATTTACTATTTCTAAAATACAGCCGTGGGTAAATGTTAGGGGCATATTGTTATGGCGGAGATTCATTTTCATAAAGTCGACGGCAGAGAAATTAGGTGAAAGTCCCATGCACAGAGCGCAATTCGCATTCTGAAATTGCGCTCTTTAGCTTCAATAAAAATTAGGGTAATCGTGAAGGCCTTCGGAAACTTACGAATTAAGAAATTTTTTTACGGCTGCCAAGAAAGCTGGTAAATTATCATCATGCACAAAATGCGTAGCTTCCTCTATCATCACCAACTCGCAATTCGGAATAAGCTCAGAAACTTCCTGCAATTTGTTTTGAGGAATATGACTGGACCCACCTCCTATAATTAGAGTCGGCATGTTTATGTCATTAAGCCGCAGCCACCATTCGGGATTAGGTTCATGAAGTTGCTGTAAAATCGAAGGCACTACCAGCCAATCAAACGGCAAGGGATCAGAAGGTTTGGCAGGAATTTCGATCGGCTTATCCGGAAAGGGTGGTGGAGTGTCTTCAACGATCAATCTTTCTATTCTCGAAGGATATGTTTCCGAGAAAAGATAGGATACAGTTCCCCCCATGGAATGGCCAATTAGCGTGAATCTTTCCAAATTCATGGCATTTGCAAAATGAAACAAGTCATCGCACATCAGTTCAAATGTGTATTTACCTATTCTTGCACTCCCTCCGTGACCCCGTTGATCTAAAGCTAAAACGCGGTATTTTTCTCCTAATGCAGCAGCGACTGGATCCCATGATTCTGCGCTTTTTCCAAGCGCGTGAAGTGCAACAAGCGGCGGTGCAGAAGGTTCCCCACTCTCGCGATATTGAAAAGTGCGTCCATTCAATTCAATTTGATTCACACGTGTTTCCATCTCCGCTCATCTCCTAAAGTGAAATTAGTCATTCGAAGCCCGGTTTATTTATTGCCCAAACTACTCCACCTCGTATTCTCTGATCATCTTCAAATCCATTTGGCCCAATAATAGAAGATGCCTACTGGAATTTTTAGTATTATTTTATTATTGAATGAACCGTTAGTCAATAAAAAATGGAAAGGGATATCTCTCAGTCATCTACTGATGACTTTTGAGACAACCCCGTCTATTTTCATTATTGAGCGATCGATTCCCCGTAGTTAATCAATCAAACTTTTTTGCAAATATATCACACTACTGTTCCAATTCCTTTACTTCCATTGTCGGAGGAGTCATTGTTCATTCCTTATCTCAAAGATTTTTTGCAAGGTATGAATGTGCATTGTTCTTTCATCATTCGTTTCTTGGAGTTTGTTTCCTGATCCTGCGTCCATATACCACTCTACAAGCCTGTACCCGAACATAAGTAGAATCAACTCATATACGCAGTTATCCGCTATGTGTGAAATATCCGCATATTCCGAAAAACCCTTGTAATACGCCGGGATACATCTACGGTAGTATTCAACCATGTTTTCAACATCGGCTTCGTCCGCGATAAGGCTTGCCATATCTTCACCTAAATAGCCCCACCCCGCCGTATCCCAGTCCATGAGTATGGTTTTTCCGTCTGAATAAAATATGTTTGCCACCCAAAAATCCCTGTGGCACAGCACGATGGGGAGCTTTTCAATACGGCTCCATATTTCGTCTGCGTTTTCATCAATGTCGATGAGCATTTGACATAGGTGTTTCGGGATTCCGCAATCGTCGGAGCGTATATAATCGTGCACTCTATTCCATGACCGATAATGAAGATAGAATTTTTTCATGTAATCCGCTTTGCTCAGGTTGGACAAGTTCTGTAAAACAGCTGGCTGTTCGGCATATAACTTGCCTTGGAACCGTCCTAATTCCTCGGCTGCGCGTTCATACATATCGCCGGTCAAATCTAAACCCGATATGCCGTCGATATATTCCATCCATATCTGCGTTTCGTTTTCTTCTTCGTTCATTTCGACGTGATAGCATTCAGGCCAACGGAAGGATTCAGAGAACAGCGCGCCGAAATTGGATTTATACAAATCATATTCCCTACGCCATGAATCGGGATCGCTGTAGCGCTCCCATTTCTTCTGCGTTATTAAAACGATTTTATAGGGTAATGTCTCACCGTCATTGGTTTTGGCATTACCCGTCACAAGCTGTACATTACCCACTGTACCGCCATGTAACGGTTGGGTTTGGAAATCGGTGCAGATTATTTTTATACCGAGCATTTTGTTTAAAACCTGTGTCAGAGTTTCAGCATTTATTTCGTTCAATACGAAGTCCTCCAATCGTTTTTTTAACAAGGGAACGCCAATACATAATCATCATATTAGAAAAGAAGACAACGATGTAGGTGGACTATGGATTTAATCATTTATTACCTCTTTCTGCCAGCCAGCTTAATGAAATCGCGATGGAAAATGATTAGTTCTCATCTATCCGGTAATCGGAACATGTTCTCGTCCTTTCCGGGATAAAAAAAAAGCCGCTACATTAGCGACTCATGGAAAAGTGCACTTTATTTCATCCTTATTCCTTATCATCAAGATAAACGGTTTTTCCAGTATCTGCGGATATATACACCGCCTCTAATATTTGTGAAACAATCATAGCTTCTCTTGGTTTAACCAAGGGTTCGCTATCGTTCACGATGCTGTGAATCCATTGTTTGGCTTCATATTCGAAATCGGTCATCTCTTCTCCCCTGAAAAGTTCTCTCGCATTCGGATTCACCTCGATTTTATTCAGGAACAAACTCCCGTCCCGCTCGCCATTAATACGCAGTTCATTTTTTGCAAAATCCGCTCCTCCCTTCGTTCCGCACAGCAGGTTGCCGCCACCATCAGCAATGTTTAGAGCCCAACTGGTTTCAATGATGACCGTCGCTCCATTTTTAAATTTCACATACCCGAACGCCGAATCTTCTACCTCGAATTCGTTTGGATCCCAAGCTCCCCATTCGTTCGCTGCATTTTCGGTAAACTTCAGCTTATGGAAGACACTGCCGACGACACTCTCCGGTTCATAGTTATCCATCAACCATAGGATCAGATCCAGGGAGTGGGTTCC
>NZ_QLYT01000085.1:0-31711 GCF_003269305.1 Paenibacillus sp. MDMC362 | reverse complement strand
CCAAGCGAACAACCATAAAGACCGTTATCGAGTCATCGATAACGGTCTTTTCCTATACTCAACAACATGGATTTATGAAATCGGGGACTATCTCGTACCGGGTTAGGTGATACTAAACGACAGCGATTCAATGTCCCTAAGATGATGTCTCAAGGCTTGGCGTGTGGACAGACAAGCCTTTAACCTGGGTAAGTCTCCATTTAATAGAAGAAACCCGGTTTGTTTGTCCATTCCAAAGAGACAGGATAACGCGCTGGATGGATACTTGCGATCTTCAAGCAAAGGGCGAATATCAATCCTTGACAGCCTATGGGCCCTTTGCTAAGATGGCAATAATATATTTCTGAAAATACTTGAAAATGCCGTCCGGTCCAGCTCTGACAGTAGTTGTAGTCCGCAGGAAGACGACAAAAAGGAGGAATAACCCAGGTGTGGGAAGATAAGTTTAGCAAGGAAGGCCTCACTTTTGACGATGTATTGTTGGTTCCTAGAAAATCCGAGGTACTTCCAAAAGAAGTAGATGTTAGCACCAAATTGAGCGAGCATGTAAAATTGAATATCCCGCTCATCAGTGCAGGAATGGACACCGTAACGGAAGCTCCTTTGGCAATTGCCATTGCTAGAGAAGGCGGAATCGGCATTATTCATAAAAATATGACTGTTGAACAACAAGCAGAAGAGGTAGATCGGGTTAAGCGTTCGGAAAGTGGTGTTATTACGAATCCGTTCTCACTCCATGCTGATCATCTTGTATCCGATGCAGAGAAACTCATGAGTAAGTTCCGGATTTCCGGCGTACCGATCGTAGATAAGAACAATAAGCTGATTGGGATTTTGACGAATCGTGATCTTCGTTTTGTTCATGACTACAATACGGTAATTAGTGAAGTAATGACCAGCGAGAATCTGGTGACAGCTCCGGTTGGAACGACTCTTCAAGATGCCGAAATGATTCTGCAGAAGCATAAGATTGAGAAACTGCCTTTGGTAGACGAAGATAATGTTCTTAAAGGACTTATCACGATTAAAGATATTGAGAAAGCGATTCAGTTCCCTAGAGCTGCGAAAGATGCTCAAGGCCGCCTGCTTGTAGGTGCAGCGATCGGAATTTCCAAAGATACCTTCGAAAGAGCAGAAGCGCTTGTGAAAGCTGGCGTAGACGTCATTACCGTTGACTCGGCCCACGGTCACCATATCAACATCATTGATTCCGTTCGCAAATTGCGCGAAGTGTATCCGGATCTGACGATTATCGCTGGTAACGTGGCTACAGGCGAGGGTACAAGAGAACTTATCGAAGCCGGGGCATCCGTCGTTAAAGTCGGAATTGGGCCTGGATCGATCTGTACGACTCGTGTCATTGCCGGGATTGGCGTACCGCAAATCACAGCGATCTATGATTGTGCAACGGTTGCTAAGGAATATGGAGTGCCGATTATTGCAGATGGCGGTATCAAATACTCCGGCGAAATTACAAAAGCGATCGCAGCCGGAGCAAGTGCAGTTATGTTGGGCAGCATGTTTGCCGGTACGGAGGAGAGCCCGGGCGAAGCTGAGATCTATCAAGGACGCCGTTTCAAGGCTTACCGCGGTATGGGTTCCCTTGCTGCCATGAAACAAGGCAGTAAAGACCGTTACTTCCAGGATGACGACAAGAAACTGGTACCGGAAGGCATTGAGGGTCGTGTTGCTTACAAAGGGCCTTTGGCAGATACCATCCATCAGCTGATCGGTGGATTGCGCTCCGGTATGGGCTATTGCGGTACACAAAACCTAGAGGAATTGCGGAATGATACACAGTTCATCCGTATCTCCGGTGCAGGACTCCGCGAGAGCCATCCGCATGATATCCAAATTACCAAAGAAGCACCTAACTATTCCTTGTAATTCACTCGAAAGACCAAGGATAAACAACATATGTCATTTATTTCCTGGACAAGCTGGATGAAATTCATCTAGCTTGTCTTTTTTTGATACCCCCCCTATGATAGAATAGAACAAGTTAATGACTTATTGAGAATTAGAGGGGAGTAATTCCATTGATAGACAAGTCTGTAAAGAGGAATAAACGACAACGCATTCAAAGAACGCTGGCATCCTTGATGCTGTTTAATATACTGTGTTTCTCTGCTGTGCCCGCGGTTTCGCTGGCGGCGCCTCAAATGCTGGCAACAGCGGATACGACGAAAGCCACAGAGGACAAAGCGACAACGAATAACTCGAAGCCGGATAAAGTGCCATCGATTGATCAACTGAATTTGGACGTAAGCTCTGCCGTATTGATAGAGCCATCTACAGGTCAAGTGTTGTTATCTATTAATGCTGATGAAGCATTGCCGCCGGCGAGTATGACGAAGATGATGACGGAATATATCGTGGCAGAGAAGGTAAAACAAGGCGAGTTAGCTTGGGATGACGTAGTCACGGTAGGGGAAAATGCTGAAAAAACCGTGGGCTCACGGATATTTTTAGCTGAAGGCGACCAACATACAGTGGAAGAGCTCTACATAGCCATGGCTGTCGGCTCGGCGAATGATGCAACGGTAGCATTGGCTGAACATGTCGCTGGTTCCGAAGCAGAGTTTGTTACCATGATGAACGATACGGCGAAAAAGATGGGATTGAAGACTGCTTTCTTTATTAATTCTACAGGCCTTAGCCGTGCAGATATGCCTGAGAAATACCGTCCTGCAGAAGATAAAGAAACCGTAATGTCGGCAATGGATACTGCATTACTTGCCAAGTATATCGTTGAGGATCATCCTGACTTTGCTAGATTTACAGCCATTCAATCGCATAAATTCCGGCCGCGCGATACGAGTCCGATCATCAACTACAACTGGATGCTGGAGGCCAACAAAAGCATTACGAACTTCAAGGCCTATGCTTACGAAGGTTTGGACGGTTTGAAAACCGGTCATACCAATGCGGCGGGTTATTGCTTTGCCGGTACTGCTGAGCGTGACGGCATGCGTTTGATCAGCGTGGTTATGGGAACGAAATCTGAAGGTGCCCGTTTTAAAGAAACCAAAAAAGTCCTTGATTACGGCTTTGAGAACTTCGAAGTGAAGGAAGTTCAAGCTGCCGGTGCAACCGTAGAAGGCTTTGAAACCGTCGAATTGAAGAAGGGCAAAGGCAAAGAAGCTGCGCTCGTAACCGATAAAGCTCTTACTTTTGTTGTGCCGAAAGGTTCAAGCGGCAAGAACATTACCTTTGAAGCCAAACTGGACTCCTCCAGCATGACGGCTCCTGTTGCCAAGGATACGAAGGTGGGCACGGTAACTTACACCTATAAAATAGAAGGCATGAAGGAAGCTCAGACCGAAACGGTAAACCTAATCACCGCGGAGGAAGTTGAGAAGGCAGGCTGGTTTAAGCTATTCCTGCGGGCGATTGGAGACTTTTTTGCCGATTTGTTTGATTCCATCAAAAATCTTTTCTAACAGCCGATAAATTCCGAGTAAATGGGTTGTGTATTTGATTTTGATGCGGTAAAATATCAAGTTAGATTCATTGCAAGCATGCACCTATACGGGTACAGACCATATCGCCAGGGAAAGCTGTAATGGCGATAAGATACAACATATATTCGGGAGGCTAGGGGACATGGAAACAGGAACATCAACTGTAAAAAGAGGTATGGCAGAAATGCAAAAAGGCGGCGTCATTATGGACGTCATGAATGCGGAACAAGCAAAGATCGCTGAAGCTGCCGGTGCAACGGCAGTTATGGCGCTGGAGCGCGTTCCTTCCGATATTCGCGCTGCTGGGGGAGTAGCACGGATGGCTGACCCAACCATCGTTGAGGAAGTCATGAAAGTTGTATCCATTCCAGTTATGGCCAAAGCTCGTATCGGTCATTACGTTGAGGCAAAAGTACTCGAATCTCTTGGCGTGGATTATCTCGACGAGAGCGAAGTGCTGACACCGGCGGATGAAGTGTTCCATATCGATAAATGGGATTTCACGGTACCGTTCGTATGCGGCGCAAAGGACCTTGGCGAAGCGCTGCGTCGTATTGGTGAAGGTGCATCCATGCTCCGTACGAAAGGCGAGCCGGGAACAGGTAATATCGTGGAAGCCGTTCGCCATATGCGCCTCATCAACAGTCAAATCCGTAAAGTTCGCAACATGTCGAAGGACGAGTTGTATGCCGAAGCGAAGAACCTGGGTGTTTCCTATGACCTCCTGAAGGGCATTCATGAGACAGGCAAGCTCCCTGTCGTTAACTTTGCAGCTGGTGGCGTGGCAACACCTGCAGATGCCGCATTGATGATGCATTTAGGCGCTGACGGCGTATTTGTTGGATCCGGTATTTTCAAATCGGACAGCCCTGAGAAATTCGCTCGTGCGATCGTTGAAGCGACTACGCATTATGATGATTATAAATTGATTGCTGAAGTATCCAAGAATTTGGGTACTCCGATGAAAGGCATCGAGATATCCAAGCTTAGTCCGGCTGAGCGCATGCAGGATCGCGGCTGGTAAGAGAGAAGGGGTAACATGAAGGTCGGCGTACTGGCACTTCAGGGTGCCGTTGCAGAGCATATTCGAAGCATCACGCTTGCTGGTGCCGAGGGAGTGCCGATCAAGAAGGTCGAGCAGTTGGACGACATTGACGGCTTGATTATTCCTGGCGGTGAGAGCACCACCATCGGCAAGCTGATGCGGAAGTATGATTTTATGGATGCGATTCGTCTGTTCTCAGCCCAGGGCAAACCGATATTCGGAACATGCGCCGGACTGATCGTGCTGGCGAAACGAATTCAAGGCGACGAAGAGGCTCACTTAAAGCTGATGGACATCACGGTGGCGCGTAACGCATTTGGACGTCAGCGTGAAAGCTTCGAGACCGATTTGCCTGTAAAAGGAATCGAGGAAACGGTACGGGCAGTCTTTATCCGTGCGCCGCTCATTCTGGAAGTGGGGCCGGGCGTTGAGGTTCTGTCCACTTATAAAGATGAGATCGTTACAGCCAGACAAGGGCATCTGCTCGCAGCCTCGTATCATCCGGAGCTGACGGACGATTACCGACTTCATCAATATTTTGTGGAGATGGTTCGATCCCGGTCTACGGCACCACAGACGTAATAGTTACAGTAGAAGACATCTTGACTCTATGGCAGTATGTGGGAGTCAAGTTGTCTTTTTCGCTGAAATACAATAAGATGTATCGTATGTATAATGTACACTGCAGCCTTGTCCCAAGGCTTTTTATCAATAAATAGGGCAGCTGCTTCGATATACTTGATGGATGTTTTACTTTAGGAGGGTTTCCCGTGTTAGACGTAAAAATATTGCGCAGCGAGTACAGTCGTGTAGAAGAAGCGCTGAAGAACCGAGGCAAATCGCTCGATCTGATTGCGGATTTTCCTAAGCTTGACGCCCGGCGCCGGGAATTGCTGCAGGAAAGCGAAAGTTTGAAGAATCGCCGCAACACCGTGTCGGCTGAAGTGGCCAAACTTAAGAAGAATCGTGAGAATGCAGATGATCTGATCCTGGAAATGCGACAAGTGTCGGACCAGATTAAAGCGATGGATGAGGAAGTTCGCGAGCTGGAGGCCAGCATATCCGAGCTTACTTTGGCGATTCCGAATATTCCTCACGAGAGTGTGCCGGTAGGCGCTTCGGAGGAGGAAAACGTGGAAATCCGCCGCTGGGCGGAGCCAAAAGCTTTCGATTTCGAGCCCAAGGCCCACTGGGAGCTTGCTCAGAATCTGAGTATTTTGGATTTTGAAGCAGGTGCGAAGGTAACGGGTTCAAGGTTTACGTTCTATAAAGGTTTAGGTGCTCGTCTTGAGCGTGCTCTGATCAGTTTCATGATGGATCTGCACAGCGACAAACACGGCTATGAGGAAATGCTGCCTCCATATATCGTCAACCGGGACAGCTTGTACGGAACAGGGCAGCTGCCTAAATTCGAAGAGGATTTATTCAAGATTAGCGATACCGACTATTACCTCATCCCAACTGCTGAGGTTCCTGTAACGAACTACCATCGCGAGGAAATCTTAAATGCCGAGGATCTGCCTAAATATTACGTGGCTTACAGCTCCTGTTTCCGTTCGGAAGCCGGCGCGGCAGGGCGCGACACACGGGGACTTATTCGTCAGCATCAGTTCAACAAGGTTGAGATGGTGAAAATTGTACATCCGGAAACATCGTTTGATGAGCTTGAGAAGATGACGGCAGATGCGGAGCGCGTGCTTCAGCTGCTGAATCTTCCTTATCGTGTCATGGCTCTCTGTACTGGGGATATGGGCTTTGGATCCATGAAGACCTACGATCTGGAAGTTTGGCTTCCGGAGAGCGGCGCATATCGTGAAATCTCCTCATGTTCGAACATCGGGGACTTCCAGGCTCGCCGTGCCAACATTCGCTTCCGTCCGGAACCGAAGAGCAAGCCTGAATTTGTCCACACCTTGAATGGTTCCGGGCTTGCGGTAGGACGTACCGTCGCTGCGATTCTGGAGAATTATCAACAGGCTGACGGATCCGTCGTTATTCCTGAAGTACTTCGCCCGTACATGGGGAACGTTAGCATCATTGATCAGAAAAAATAAGTTGATAAAACAGTTTGCCTTGTGGTATAATGATTTTTGCACGTGATTCATTTGCATGGATCATTACCACATGGAGAGGTACCGAAGCGGTCATAACGGGGCGGTCTTGAAAACCGTTAGGGGGCAACTCCACATGGGTTCGAATCCCATCCTCTCCGCCATACATATGAAACATAAACCGTTTCCTTAGGGAAACGGTTTTTTTGCTCTATTTTATTAGAAATCATTGCATGGTATTCCCTTCATTAGGATTCTGCTTTATGGAGGGTGTTGTATAAAACATCCCCTGTTATCGCAATTTATAGGGAAGGGGAGGTGTGAACATGAACTCAGAACTGAATGTGGATCAGTCGACGCTGGTCAATGCTTGGCAGGAAAGGCTGCCCACCATATTAAAGCCGGGAGATCGCGCAGAAGTGGCTCCAGACCAAGGGGATCCGAACGCCATCCGCATTCACATTGATGCAGCAGGTCGCCAGGAGTATTCATTTGATTTTCAATGCACCTATGTAGATTCACGGGAAGTGAAGGTCGATTTGGTCGATGTTGAGCGTGATGGCGCAACGACGGATGAGCGTAATGAGAACATTCAGGGCATGGTCGGCGATTATACGCGCCATATCCATGAGTGTGCCCAAACGCTGCAGCAAATCACGCATCACTAGTTCCATAAATGAGGGAGACAGTTTCCGTGCTGTCGACCATGGTATGGACATCAGAGGCAGGGATAGCGTAAGACATCGTTGTGATCCATGAAATGGAGGGCTATCAGATGAGCAAACCAAAAGCGATTCCGGTACCGGAAGCACAGGAGCAGCCGAAGCAGCGCAAGGATCATGACCGTGGAGGCCAGGAGCCGCTGTCAGGCTCGCACAGAGCGAAGATCCGTAAACAGGATGGACATTTCAATCCGGAGGGCTAAAAGCCTGTAGAAGTGAATACGGAGAGGCTAGAAAGCAAGAATCGAGGGAACTTCCTGTCATTCGACAGGAGGTTCTTTTTTTCGTTTTGAAACCTTTTGCGTCCAACTTCCGTATTAGTGTTCAAGTGTAATATTTTGGGGCCCCACCTTATTCGCATGTTAAGAAGTTTGAACTTAAGATGGATGGAAAAAGAAAGGAAATAAAATTTCAGTAAATATTCCAGAAAGTGTTTCTCATTTTGGTTAAATGGTTTATGATTAGAAGGTCTGTTATTTTTTTGACTGTTAGAGGGGAGAGAAATTTTAATGAACAAGAAGTTTGCAGCTATCATGCTGACACTGCTGCTCACAGTGACAGTTGTACTTTCTGGCTGCGCCAAAAAAGAAGAGCCTAAGGCAGCGATGACAAATGCTGCTACGAACGCGATGAAGATGACATCCTACGAAATGAAGAGTAAATTTGTCATTGAAGACCTTCAAGTTAACATACCTGCAGTTGAAGGCGATCCAAGCGTAACACAGGCGATGACGATGTTGAAGAATGCTGAGGTTACGCTTGACGGTATCTACCAAGCTGATCCAATGCAAACTGAGATGAACATGGGTATCAATCTGAAGGGTGACATGGCGATGTCCTTCAATATTGATATGGTGATGACGAAAGAGAAAATCTACGTTAAAGTTCCAAGCATTCCAATGCTGCCATTCCCAGAGGACGTTGTTGGTAAGTTCCTCATGATGGACATGAAAGAGCTTGCTGAGCAATCCGGTGAAACGTTTAGCCCAGAAAGCCTGGATACTGAGAAGTCCCAGAAATTCGTTAACGAAATCCTTGAAGCCTTGCTGAGCGAGTATGACCAAGCGAAATACTTCAAAGAGATCAATGTTAAAGATGCTGGCCTTCCAGAAGGCGTGGATGCTAAACAAGTGGTTCAATTCTTTGTAACCAATGATAACCTGAATGAAGCATTGGATATTATGGTAAACAAGGTTGCACCTAAGGTTGTTGACATTGCGGCTAAAGACGAGTACCGCGAATTGCTGGGTCTGACCCAAGAAGATATCGACGCTGCTAAAGCAGAAGTATCTAACGTTAACCAAGACGAATTCAAAGCGGGCTTGGAAGAGATGCAGAAGTATCTGAAGATCAACACATTCAACATCAACACGGCTATCGATAAAAAGGATTTCCCTGCGTATCAGGATGTTGTGTTGAACGTTGATTTCAACGATCCAGAAACCAATGAGAACGTGAAGTTGGCTGTGAAGGGTAGCACCCAATACAACAACATCAACGCAAAACAAGAATTCAAAATCGGTATTCCAAAAGATGCTGATGTCATCACGATGGAGCAATTTGAGGAATCCATGAGCCAAATGGGCACTTATTAATATTATTCATCGCAGACAACAAAACCCGGCCGTCATGGCCGGGTTTTTACGTTGTTTTACTTATATTCTACAAATGATCATAATTTCCCGCGCAAACGTCGGAAGAACTGAGTGAGCAGTGAGGCGCATTCTTCCTGCAGCACGCCCTGAACCACGTTAGTCCGGTGATTAAAACGCGGCTCTTGAAGCAAATTCATCAGTGTACCGGCACAACCGGCTTTGGGATCACCAGTACCATAGATCAGCTGTGGGACCCGGGATTGGACGATAGCTCCTGCACACATGGGACAGGGCTCGAGCGTCACGTATAATCGGCAGTCCAGCAGCCGCCATGCTCCAAGATGCTGGCTTGCCTCCCGAATAGCTACCATCTCGGCATGGGCCGTACCATCGTAAGTCGTTTCACGCAAATTGTATCCACGGCCAATAATCTCATCGCCTCGCACGATGACAGCACCAATCGGAACTTCACCGAGCTCTTCGGCTTTCTGTGCTTCCACAATGGCTTCTCTCATCCAGTGTTCATGATTAGCGTTATCCACAGCCAGTGGGTCTATTGAATTTGATATCAAACTAAAGTCTCCTTTCACAGCCCGTTAAAACCCTGTATTTATACCCAATGTTCAACGAACGTTTATTCGTTTGTTAACATGTTGTGGACAGAATTGTGGATAAGTAAAATCTTATGCACAAAGTTATACACATTATCCACAGATGAGTTGTGTATTTGTGCGCAATCTGTGGATACGCTGTTTATTTTACCCCGGGAATGACCTCTTATATTGTAAGGATTCCTTATTTCAATAGCAATGCGATTGTGGAAAAAACCATATAGCCATAAAGCCGCTTGTCTTTTCAAACGTTCGTGATCAAGGTATCATGAGGGTATTAGATTCGCAAGTCGTCTATGTGACAGCAGAAAGGTGAAGATGCCACTTGTCGATTAAGACGAAATTATCGATGATCATGTCCATATCGGTATTATTTATTCTTCTGCTCAACATTACGCTGAACTATTACACGACCCAGGAAAATTTGCAGCAGGATAGTGAAACCAAGATGGTGATGGCCGCTACTCAGATCGCCATTACGGTTCAGCAAACCGGCTTTAGTTCTGCATATGTGGATAACATATTCGGTGATATGCTGAAGGTGGCCGCGGTCAACGTGGCAAAAGCTTTGGATCCGGATATTAACAATATAACCAATCAGCAATTGGTGGAGTTGAGTAAGGAGATTGGCGTCACTCACATTTCATTATTGGTTCGGACGAATGATGATATCGTTGTTGCCCGATCCTCCTCCCAAGATGAAATCGGCCTTTCAACAAAGAACTGGGGGTATTGGCATACGGCTTTTCTGGAATTGTTCCAGTATGGTAAAGTCGTCTCGGTCACCGAGGGGCAGCGTTCCGATCATTTTTGGTCTGGACCGTTCGAGTTCTCTACATCCAATCCGGAATTCATTGATAAATGGGGATACTATTACGATAGCAAGCGCAATTATATTATTGATCCCTACATAAGGAATTCGAATATCAAGGACTTTGTGAAGATTACAAGTCCGGACACCGTTGTGAAGGAGACCTTGAAGTCGAATCCGCGGATATTGGAAGTAACAGGCATCAACCCTGAAACGTTTGGCAATGAATATATGAGGGAAGATGGAACGGATGACGTTCATCACAAGCTTCGCAATCGACCGATTACATTCGGCACCTATGACTATGGGAGCCTGGACCAAGATGCGGAAGCTGTGCAGAAGGCTGTTTCTACCGGCGATAATGTGGTGTTTGTCAGCACCATCAATAATAAGAAGGTCCTAAAAAGCTTCATCCCTATCGTATCCGAAAATAAACCGACCAGTGTCATTAGTGTCGTAATGGACTATGAAGCCATCTCCTCCGTGATGAGGGAGCAGATGATCAGTCTTGTGGCGATCTCATTGGTTTTATTGGAGATTGTGATATTCGGCAGTTATATTGTTGCAGGGTATTTTACCAAGCCGATTCAGGCTATCCTTGGGACTGTAAATGATGTGTCGGATGGTCACTTTGATCGAAGGCTGGAGGTAAGCAGCCGGGACGAGCTGGGTCAGCTTGCCGGTCGAATCAATGCGATGACACGTAATCTGGGCAACTATACGAGCCAGTTGAAGCAAATGGTCGATGAGAATCAGTCCGTTAAGGAGTATCTGGAGTCGGTCATTAATCAGACGGCCGACGCCATTCATACAACCGATACCTATGAACGGGTTATAAGCGTAAATAAAGCGTTTGAGCAATTGTATGGTTGGAAGGCGCACGAAGTGGTTGGACGGAAGCCTGCACTTGTCCCTCCGGCTAAAGAGGAAGAAGAAAAGGAACGCATCCGCCGCCTGCGGGCCGGAGAACGGCTTCCTCCAGTGGAAACGGTCCGCCTTCACAAGGATGGAAGCGCTATTGAGGTCAGCATCAGCACCTCGCTGGTGCGCGATGAGAACGGTGAGGTTACTTCCATGATTAGCGTGTCTCGGGATGTGACGGAACGCAATCGTATCGAGGAACTGCTGCGTCGTTCGGAGAAGCTCAATACCGTTGGCCAGTTGGCTGCCGGGGTTGCTCATGAGATCCGGAATCCGCTGACGACCCTTCGCGGATTTCTGCAGCTTCAGCAGCAGACCCACAAGGTCAATCCGGACCATATTGATCTGATGCTGTCGGAGCTGGATCGAATTAATCTGATTGTCAGTGAATTTCTGATATTAGCGAAGCCGCAGGCAATTCATTTCCAAGAGAGGGATGTACGGATCATTTTGAGAGATGTTATTTCATTCCTCGACAGCCAAGCCCATTTGTACAGCATCGAGTTCAAATTGAAGTTTACTGAAGCACTAACCTACGTACACTGTGAGGAGAACCAGCTCAAGCAGGTGTTCATCAATTTGCTGAAGAATGCAATTGAATCAATGCCGGATGGCGGCAAGATCTGGATTGAGCTTTCAAGGCCGAAGGGTGAATGGGTCCAAATCGACATTCGGGATGAAGGGCAAGGAATTCCGGAGGATCTGATGCCGCATCTTGGGGAACCGTTTATTACGAATAAGGAGACGGGCACAGGGCTGGGATTGATGGTAAGCCAGCGTATTATTCAGGGCCACCGGGGTATGATGGAAATCGAAAGTGAAGTGGGTGCAGGAACGAAGGTGAGTATAGTTCTGCCTGCGGTTCAGCGGAATGCAATTGAGGGATAAGCAAGAAGTAGTTACAGATAAGGGGATGGCATCTTGAGAATCAATAAATTTATAAGTGAAACAGGATATTGCTCACGGCGTGAAGCGGACAAGCTGGTGGAGAGCGGGAAGGTTACCATTAATGGCGTGGTTGCAGTCCTTGGAAGCCAGGCAGAAGAAGGAGACGATGTCCGAATTCAGGGAAAGCCGCTACAAGATAAGAAGAAGCATGTGTATATTGCTCTTAATAAGCCGGTCGGGATCACAAGCACCACCGAACCGCATATTAAGGGCAATATTGTAGATTTCGTAGGCCATAATGAGCGTATTTTTCCTATCGGACGATTGGATAAGGACTCCGAGGGACTGATTCTGCTGACGAATGATGGGGATATCGTGAATAAGATCCTTCGCTCCGAGGGGAAACATGAGAAAGAATACATTGTGACGGTGGATCGCCCGGTAACGGAATCCTTCCTTAGCGGCATGTCCAGCGGCGTCAAGATTTTAGGTGAGATGACGCTGCCCTGTGAGGTCACTCGCATGTCCGAGCGCATGTTCCGAATCATTCTGACGGAGGGGAAAAATCGTCAAATCCGCAGAATGTGCAGCGCTTTTGGTTATGAGGTTCGAAAGTTACAGCGAATCCGGATTATGAATATCCGTCTCGGCAGTCAACGCATCGGCGCTTGGCGTGATCTTAACGAGAAAGAGAAGGAAGAGCTTGGTCGGCTGCTGAACTATAGGCTAGAGTAGCAGGCTGAAATACATCTATAACCCTAAACAAAAACAACCGATGGGATCTGGAGACCAGATGCATCGGTTGTTTATTGTGTGTTATAGTCTGTAGGGACCGTTCCCTTTAAAGTTATTCATTCACGCTGGTAAAGGTGGCACTATCCTGGTATTTACGTATAATGGAAACCTCGACTCTGCGGTTCTTCGCTCGTCCAGCAGCGGTGTTGTTGTCGGCAATCGGATGGTATTCACCATAACCGATCGGCATGAACCGTTTAGGATCCAACTCCGAGTTGGCGAGCAGAATCTTCATGAATTGCAAGGCACGATCCGAGCTTAAATCCCAGTTCGACGGATATCGGCTGTTAGAGATTGGTACATTGTCCGTATGGCCGGATACAATGATTTCATAGTCCGGGAACTTATGAAGCATTTGCGAGATAGCCTTGGCCAGTTTACGGGCCTCCGGTTTCACAACGGCTTCACCGGAAGGGAACAAGGCGTTATCCCGAATCGTAATGACAAGCTGGGAGTGGTTCAACTTGGTACTGAGCTCCGAGGTTAAACCGTTATTTTTAATATAATTATCGAGCTGCTTCTTTAGCTTCTCCAGATCCTGTTGTTCCTGACGCATCAGCTCTGCACGTCGTTGGTCAGGTGTTGTTGCGGGAACGGCAGGGGATGTCGCTTTATGATCTTTAATATTGGGCGGGTCATCGCTGGGTTCCGTTTTGCTATAATCCAGCACGCCGGTACCGCCAGTGAGAGCAACGCTAAAGGCTTCGCTCATTTCTTGAAATTTGCGTGCGTCTGTCGCGCTCATGGCGTATAGCACCAGGAACAGGGCCAGAAGCAAGGTCAGTAAGTCTGCGTAAGGAAGAAGCCAGGATTCGTCGGCATGCTCCTCATGCGGCTCGTGCCTAGTCTTTTTGCTCACTAGCACCAGCCTCCCTCTCGCTGAGCTCAGCCCGTTCAGACGGTGTCAGGAACACGGAGAGCTTTTGATTGATTGCAATGGTGGATACACCGGACTGAATGGACAGCAGGCCTTCTACCATCATCAGGCGGATTTCAACCTCCCGTTTGGATAGACGCTTGAGTTTATTCGCAATCGGGTGACAGATAACATAACCGGTGAAGATACCGAGCAGGGTAGCAATAAACGCAGCCCCGATGGCATGAGCGAGTTCGCCCATATCTTCCATGTGGGATAATGCGGCGATCAAACCGATAACGGCTCCGAGTACCCCGAGGGAAGGTGCATACATGCCGGCCTGTGAGAAGATCAGCGAGCCGGAACGATGGCGTTCTTCCGTGGCGTTGATATCTTCCATTAATACATCGCGTACGAATTCCTGATCGTTGCCGTCGATAATCATGCGCATTCCGTTACGCAGGAAGCTGTCATCGATCTCATCGACTTTGGTTTCCAGAGCCAGCAGACCTTCACGGCGCGTAATCGAAGCCCATTCCATGAACAGCTTAATCATGTCCGTCTTGTCCATCAAATTCTGTTTCATGAACGTCATTTTGACCAGCTTCGGAACCTTTTTCAGTTCGGATAGCGGAAATCCGATGAATAAAGTTGCTGCCGTACCGCCAAGAATGATTAGATAGGCTGCCGGGTTATACAAAGCGAGAAGGGAGGCACCTTTAAGAATCATGCCCACCAGTACCGCGACGATACCGAGGATTAAGCCTATAATTGTTGAAATTTCCATACCACACCTCATCCGTGAGAAATAAAATAACGAATCCATTCGTCAGAACGGCTCTCAAGGAGAACCGGGCCCCTTATGTGGGGCGTTATCCTATTTATCGTCAGGTCGGGCTTTTTTTTTTAGTTGTAATTTCCGTTATAATGGAAGGAAGGGAAACGAAGCTAAGTACGGCAAGGAAAGGAGTGATTAAGATGGGCGTTAAGCACGGAAGGGATTATGGCGAAATTCTGGCAGAACTGACCGAGGCGGTTGGGCGAATTTCTGACAGCTATGTCTTCTTTGAAATGGAAGCTGGGGACTGGGATAATCTGGGTGAAGCTGAGCGAAATGAGGTCCATGAGGCGCTGGCAGAGGATTTGTTCTATGCGCTGGGCACAGAGCCGGTGATTAATGTTGGCAGCGGCGTGGTTATGCATGATCAGAAGAACCATCGAATACATATTTTGATTGGTGAAGAAGAGTTGGCTTTTGTGGCCCTTGTGTAATCACTCCAGTTATCAATAGATACAGGGCAGAATAGAATAGATGACAGATAGCCCATATTACGGTTAGTCGGCTTTAAGATAGGTTTTTTTTCGGGGAGGAAGATAAAAGATGCTTTATACGCAGCAAGAAGTAGAGGCTCATCTGGAAAAGCTTGAGGGTTGGGAATTTGAACAAGGGAGATGGATTGTACGAAAGTATACCTTCTCCTCCTTCATGAAGGGAATCGCTTTTGTTGATGAAGTGGCAGCTATTTCGGAAGCTTTCGGACATCACCCCTACATCACCATAGATTATAAAGTCGTTACACTTCGTCTCACTTCTTGGGACGACGGTGGCATTACGGCTGTGGATATTAAGGAAGCGCAGCAGTTTAACGAAGCCTATGAGAAGAGTCGTTCGAAAGATGTCAAGGCGGGACAATAGAAGGGGAGACCATTAGTCTTTCAGAGGTCCCGAATATGTAAAAAACACGCTTGCACCGGGAACAACTCCAGGTGCAAGCGTGTTTTGCGTATAAGCTGATTTATTTTTTCTCAGCAAGGTACAGCGCGATGTTTGCGATTTCTTCAGGTTTAAGTTGGTCTTTAAAGGAAGGCATTCCCTTACGACCTTTGGTTACAACGTTGAAGATCGCGTCCGCATCCATGTGTCCGCCTACTTGATTCAAAGCCGGTCCAGCGCCGCCTTGAAGTTGGTCGCCGTGACAGCTAATGCAGCTTGCTTTCAGTGTGGCTTCCGCTGCGGCAGCATCGAGAGTCACTTCCGGCATGGTCGGCTTCTCTTCCTGAGCTACCTGTTCCTTACCTGGGAGCGTAAACATCAGCGCGATAGCCAACGCACATGCGACGAAGAACAATCCGCTCATGATCCATTTTTGCATCGTCATATCGTCCCTTCTATGTATACTGCACTTTTGCACTTGTCTCCATTATAAACCAACATCCATAGACAGCATAGCCAGTTGTGACAAAAAAAGCAACTATACGGCGTAGCTTCATAAAAAGTACACAAAATTGTGCTTTTTCATATAGACAAAGATTACTATTCCTCATTTGCCGGGGGCTCATACACCATACAGTGGAAAAGGGCGTTGCCCGTTGGCGTAAGCCGCTCATACGTATCGGTAATGTGAAAGCCTGCCCTTTGATAAGCGCGGATTGCTCGTTCATTCCAGGTCATTACCTCAAGGTCGATTTCGTCGGCAGGCCGTCTCCGTCTGGCTTCCCGGACAATCGTCTGCATAAATCGTTTACCCATTCCACGCCCGCACCAATCAGGCCGCATGCCAAGTCCGATTCGTGTAACCTCATGCATCGGAAACAGCTGGGCAAATCCCCAGAGGGCCTCCCGCTCATCCAGAACCGAGATGTACTGTCTCTGGCGAATGTCCGGATCGCCAAACTCCACCTCAAGCCCTTTCATCTGCTCCCAGGGAAGAAAACCATAGATATTATAGGGAGGAGGGTAGACCCAGGCGCATATTTCTTCGGCGTGTTCTTCACGCATGACTACGGTGTGAAATGCAATCGGTGCGGTATCCATTTGCGATGTCCTCCTATCGTCTGCATAAAATAATAATCATATTACGAACATCCAATTCGCATCAAAAAAGCCCGCAAAAAAGAGGTAAGGCCTCCTTTAACGGGCAAGCAGTATGTATAGGGAAGATTAGCCTCTATAGCTTAGGATGATTCACCGACCGACTCTGCATACTTATCATCGCTCATGAGACGCTTTGCACCGACGTATCGCTGATCGTAGTAATCCTCTGCGAGGCGGTTGATAACCACGCCGCGGTTGGAGGAAGCATGGGCGAATTTGCCATCGCCGACATAAATGCCGACGTGGGAGATGCCTTGGCCCGATGTGTTGAAGAACACCAAATCGCCAGCGCGCAGCTCCTTACGGGACACGCTTGTCCCCATGTCGAATTGAGAGCCGGATTGATGCGGGAGCTTTAGACCGAGTTTAGCATAAACGTACATGGTGAAGCCGGAACAATCAAATCCGCTGGTGGTAGTACCGCCGTAGCTGTATTTTGTACCTAGAACCTTATCGATTTCCTGATCCAGCGCACCATCAGCAAACACGCTGCCAACGCTCAAAGTAAACAACAGCGTGATACTTAGCGCTGCTGTCGATAATGTTTTCTTCAGCATGGTAAGCTCCTTTTTGTTGCCGCGAGGCATAGCAATCTATATATTAAAGCACTTACATTAATGACAAAGTTGTTACTGCGTCCATTCTATCAGACAGCAAGCGGGATTGGCAATTATTTCTTGATGGATTTCGCTATTTTTCATTAGCATTAGCTGTCGAAGCACCAAACAAAATCAATATTTTTCCAAATCAGCTGTTTAATGAAGGGAGAGAAGGGTATATAAAGGATAGATGATGTGAAGACATGGCGAAGTGAAGTGAACTTGTATAATAAATTTCATTTTTTTTCGAAAAGCGGGAACTTTTTTGCTGTCCTGAACGTTATAAAGGTATACACACAATCAACCAAAGAAAAAAGCCGCTGGATGAGATCGGCACAATCTCATTAACCCAGGGCTTTCTTGTAAGAGTAAATCAATTAAGTTCCAACATTAATTGTAGTTCACAGCTACGGATTTGTACGTATTCTGACTCATAACTCTCTTAGCGCCTACATATCGTTTGGCGTAATAGCTCTGGCTCAGCGGACTGACAATGACACCGCGCGAAGATGAAGAATGAGCGAATTTGCCGCTCCCGACATAAATACCCACATGAGATACACCTCTACCGGATGTGTTGAAGAACACGAGATCGCCAGCTTTCAGGTTGCTCTTGGATACGGCCGTACCTACTTTGTATTGAGCTGCAGACGTACGCGGCAGGCTAAGACCAAGCTTCTTGTAAACATAGCTGGTGAATCCGGAGCAGTCAAATCCATTCGTTGTAGTTCCACCTGTTTTGTAAGAAACACCAATGGCTGGTTTGATTGCAGTATTTAATTTGGAATCGGCGAAAGCGCTTCCGGTCCCTAATGTGAGTGCGAGTGCGAGGCCTAGAGAAACAGCCGTTAACTTCTTTTTCAAAACAAAAGCCCCTTCCATTGCCTGCGAGGTTAGCTTAAGGGTTCGGTTGAAGGTCCCCTATGATCCCTCTCTTGCGAGATCAATTCACCCAAAACGGATCCCCCGCTTCCCAAATCGTTATGGGAATTCGGCTCCTTAAAATGTTGATGAACCCATTCATTGACGTTTGACGTTCCAACATAGTTAGCGAATTACAACGTTCCTACATAAAAGTTACAGTAAAGATGACAAAGTTGTTACTAACATATTCGTTATTTTAGCAGAGTATTAACAATTTGGCAAACGAGGAAAGATTATTTTTAAACAAAAAAACCTGTCCCCATCTTGGGGATACAGGTTTTTTTGTAATTTGGCGTTCAAAAATTTGTAATATTGAGGATAATTGAACTCTTATTTTCTGTAAAATCTAGCGCGGGATAGAAACGTGTCGCTTCTGATTACAGCTTATTCACGAGCGTGTTTCATTGTTTTAGGGCGACGAACTGTAACCATTAAGGATGCTGTGAGGAGGAATCTCTCCACAAATGATATTGAGCGGACATTGCCCAAATTTGGAAAAGTCCATTCAGGAAATAAGAGGCCTGCTGAATAATTAATCCGATCAACCCGGCCCAGAAGAGCGAGGCCGAACTCAGGAGCAGCAGAATGACACAGGCGGATCCGCCGATGGTGACGGATAACAGCATCGCTGTGCCCAAACGACGGAAGAGCGCATGGATAGAGCTGACCATGCTGGAATTTCCGGTACGGCCAAATTGCATATAAAGCAATAACAGGCGGATCAGATAGGCGTACAAGAACCAGACAGCTGCATAGGGCAGTGCATGAAGCAGCAGAACAGGCTCCTGAATTCCATTCAGCAGAATCGGCAGGATTTTGGGCAGAATCCAGTAACCGGGCCCGAAGGTGAGAATAAGCTCAACCAGATAGAATGACGTTACGGGTTTCCACAGTTTCCGCATGCCTGTGAAGAAGAATAAACCGCGCTCACCCTTGGCTTCCTGGTGAAGGTTGTAGAAGATGCCGGCCCGAATAAGCGGGGTGAGGACCATCCTGATCAGGAGTAAACCGGCAAGAAGCCATCCGTAGGTGTGTACTGTGCTGCTCAAGGACAGGCTCATCTCGCCCTCGTAGAAGAATAAAAGACGGCTGAGCTCGTTAGGAGCGGCATCCGGGTATCGCATCAGAAGGGGGACGACTGCCGATTTTACGAGTCGGTACAGGCAATATCCCCACAGCAAACGGTATAAGAAGAGCAGAATCGAGACGTAAAGCTGGTCTTTAACACTGATCCACCCTTGGCCTGCGTAACTTTTCATGTGCTCCCCCCTCACCATGACAGGCTGCCGAACAGCGTCTCCAGAAGCTTGGTAATGCTGAGATTCCAGCGTGTAACCACCGTCGGATCCATTCCTGCCTTCATATAGTTATTGATGTGTTTATTCTCCAAGACGATGGAGTACTTCGGATCAACCATAGCCCAGGCGAGCGGAGAGCTGTACTCCAGGGTGTACGCAACTTTGCCGTTTTTGCCGCTCCAGGTTCGTTCCACCGTTTTGCCGTCCTCAAAGGCGAACACGATCGGCACATCGGTGATATCCCCGTCCTTGCTCGTAATCTGGACCGTGGACTCATACCGAGGATTTTCAGCCGTGCCTTTATTTTTGGTTTTGATCACGTCGATGGCGACATCCGCCATCTGGCTTCCATATACATATTGGTCAAAATACGACTGCCAGGACGTTTGGCTTACTTGCTCGACGACTTTCTGAAAGTCAGATGTGGTTGGATGCTTGAAGCGGTATTTCTGGGCATAGGTATGCATAATCTTGCCCATCATCTGTGGACCGACCTGCCGTTCGATGCCTTGCAGCACCAGCTTGCCCCTCGTATAAACATTCAGTGCGTAGTTTTCGTGAGAGCTGTATTTCCAGGATTCCATCTTCAGCGGTGCAGGAGAAGTAATGGATGCTCCCTGAGCCGCCGTATTGGAGGTAATCCCGTATTCCTTTTCCATCACTCGTTCTTCCGCATAGGTTGCAAAGGCCTCGTCCAGCCACGCTTCCTCAAATTCGTTACTTGCGATCATTCCGTAAAAATATTGATGGGCGATCTCATGAATAACGGTCCGTTCCAGCTCATACCCCGGCGAATCGTTCTTGGCACCGAAGGCCGTGACCAGCGTCGGGTATTCCATGCCGCCTGCACCGTTGCCCGTTTCGGGCGGAACGACGATGGACAACGTGGAATACGGATAGGTTCCGTACCATTTTCCAAACGAAGCGAGCGCCGACTTGGCGGCATCAAAGTAACGTTCCTTTAAGTCTTTATGGGCCGGATCGAGATACAGCTTGATGCGGACGCCAGGTATGCCTGGTGCGGAGAATGCTTCTTCTGCCGTGACAAAGTTCGGTGATGCCGACCAGGCAAAATCATGCACGTCATCCGCGTAAAACTGATAAATTTTTTCCCCGTTTGATTTTTGGGCAGGCTTGGTAGGGAATCCGGTCGCGGCGACAATGTAATTTTCGGGCACTCGGATGCGAACGCTGTAAATGCCGAAGTTGGAATAGAATTCGGAGTTGCCGTGGTATTGATGAAGATTCCAGCCTTCCTCTGCTCTTCCGCGAAGACCGGCCGGTTCATAGACCGAAATTTTCGGAAACCATTGGCCAGCCATAATAAAATTCTCGGTGGTTCCCATGCGGGCAAATATTTTGGGAAGCTCGACCTCGAACTCCAAATGAAGGGTAACACTCTCCCCGCTCTTGATGGGCTTAGGCAACCTTAGCTTGGCAAGGCTGTGATCCTTGATGTTGCCGTCATCGGGTTGAACAAATTGAAGGCGATGGGTCAGGGCCAGTCCTTCGGTTGTTTTCACGCTGGTAATGGTCATGGAGCCGTATCCGTCATCTGGCATGGGATCTGAACGAAGCCTGCCGCCCGATTCCCTCATAAAAGTCGTGTCATTGGAAGCAAACGCATTGGGATACAGATGAAAGTACAGCTCGTTTACGCTTTTTTTGCCTGGATGAGTCCAAGTGAGTGTCTGTTTGCCCTTAAGCTTGTTCTCCTCTGGCTCGTACCGAACATCCATATGATATTCCACCAGCCGGTCGCTTAAGGCCGGAGCGGGAATATTAGGCTGCACCTTAGGCGGTGAGAGCGGGGCCTTCTCCACGGCAGAGGCGGAGGGCTTGCCCGCATTTGGGGCAAGAGCAGACGCTGAGGACCCTGGATTCAGAAATATCGGCATCGATCCTGCAAGCAAACCTAGGGCAAGCAGGGATGATAGAAAGACTTTGGCACGTGGTGGGACCATATCGAACAACCTCCCGTTGACAAGCATCTAGTGCATGTATATGTTTGCTTTTGGGGGATTATTAGTTAAAATAAAATTATTGGGACATGGTTATCAATTTAGCAGCTGATACGTAAGGATCGGCTCTGATATAGGAGGTCGGCAGCAGTGGAGAATGAAGAGCAGAAGCAGGGTGCGAAGAAACCGATTGCTTTGAATATTATTAATAGCAAGAGTAAGCATAAAGGGTTTGGATCAGGCTCCATCGATCTGAACAGTCTGTCACCCGTCATTATCGATAATGGCGAGGCCCGAGTGGATATTGGGGCCATGCATGCCAAGAGTAAGGTGGAGAAGGGTATCCGTTTCAGCATGAACCGGGATGAGGTGCCCAATGGACGCCAGGTATGGATCGTGTGGGTGGCTGTAGATCGTACCGCGGAAGGACAGCATTATGCAGGCATGACCGCCTGTGAAATGTGGATCGACCAGGAGGCCCGTCGCGGCTGGAAGATCCTCGCCGATCATGTGAATAAAATGGATGCGGCAATGAAGCGCAAGATCATTCTGGATGGTCTTGGCGACGTCGAGAAGAAGGCACTGCGCGAGCTACTGATTTCGCGTAACGAGGAATGGTGGAATGCATCGCCAGAGGAATTCAGGGAAGCTCTTCAGACAGCGGAATGATACAATAAATTTAAGCAGTCTTTCCAAAAAGAGATGAACGTGAAGAAGACCGGTTGGATTCGTGAATGAATCCGGCCGGTCTTCTACTTATTTGCATATCGATTAGAATGGAAGGGTGTAGGTCAGCTTTTCTTTTTGATCGAGAAACGGATTGTTGTATTGGAACGTCAGCTTGCCGCCGGCATTTCCGAGATACGTAAGGCCGTCACCAATGAAGCCCACCTCATTCGGCGGCATTTCCTCAATGACCTTGATGGTTTCCTCGTCCAGAAGCTCAGGATAGATAAGCTCGGCTGTCTTGCCAGTCGGATGGACGATATACAGGGTCGCTTTCGTGTATGGTCGGACGAGCAGGAAGTCCTGTTCAATCGCTTCTACGACAAAACTATCCTTTACTCCCGTAAGCGCGGCCAGGTCATAAGTTTTGACCGTTTTGCCCATCGGATGAACCAGCTCAAGCGTACTGCCGTTCATCATGGCAATATTGCCTTTGTAGCTGAGTTGGTCCGGATGGTAGTTGACCCCGGCGAAATTGGAATGATTGGTTTTGGATAGCTTCAGGATTTTCTTGTCCTGTATGAGCACCCGGTATCTTCCCTCATGAATATGAGGTTCGCCGTAATAATTGGACAAGTCGACCACATAGGTATTGCTATTGATGCGATGTGCGCTTAAGCTGACTTGATCGATCTCCTCAACCGGGATTATACCAACTTGGGCTGGCATGGATCCGGCTTTACCCATCGACAGCATGCCATTCTCGCGATTTACCCAGAACAGCATATTGGCCTTGGAAGCATAGGCGTATTGTGACCAGGAATCAAAGGTGGTTCGAAGTCCGGATTTGCTGTCATACTTCAGCGGAATGCCAAAGCTTTTGGCAATCAGGCTGGCGGGGACATAAGTCACGCCTTTCTTCACGACCGGAGCCGCCTCAAGCTTCAGAGCGGTACCCTTGGCATTGATGGCGCGCGAATTTCCAATAATAATGCGAACAGATTGGGTCGGACTATTAATGTACAGCTCGTTCTTTCCAGGGATCGTCAACTGCAGCTGCAGCTGCTCGGAAACTTCCTTCAATGGAATGAATACGACGCCCTTATTCGTATAAGGTTTATGTTTCACGTCCAGCGTGCTCCAGTTTGCCTTGCTCTGTGATGTGGAGGCTGCTGCCGCATGGGCAGGAATGGTGACGAGCGATGAGGATGTAAGCATTAAAGACAATGCTATGGATGCGGAACCTGCTAGTTTGATGATTTGTACGGATTTCATGTCTTTCCTCCTTCTGGTTTTCACTCCCGCCTATATAAACGACTAAATAATGGGGAATGTTTCACCCTTTCGCAAAATCATGTAAAAAATGATATATGCGATGGTGTCAGATTATAGCTAGCGGCCACAGGACGGACTAAAAAAACGGAGCTGCCCTGTAAGGGCGAAGCTCCGGTTATATTAATATCCTGATTTCAGCTCCTGATCCTTGCCAAGCAGGATGGTGAGACCAAGCAAGGTAACGATAATGGTTGCGCCCATGTCCGATATGATTGCAATCCACAGGGTCAGCCATCCCGGGATCGTAAGCAGTAAAGCAATGGCCTTCAGCGACAAGGAAAGCCCGATATTCCACTTGATAATCTGATTGACCCGTCTTGCCGTCTTGATGGCCCCCGGAAGCTTGCCAAGGTGATCCTGCATCAATACAACATCGGCGGTTTCTATGGCACTGTCGGTCCCTTTCCCCATCGCGATACCCAGATCGGCCGCGGCCAATGCAGGGGCGTCGTTAATACCATCGCCAACCATGCCGGTTTTTTTGCGAGAAGAAAGCTCCTTGATCTTGGCAACCTTCTGTTCCGGCAGGAGGCTTGCGAAGACCCGAGCTACACCGGATTGCTTCGCGATCGCTTGCGCGGACTGCTCGTGGTCGCCTGTCAGCATGACTGTATCCGTGATACCGGCCTCGTGAAGCTTGCGGACGACGGTTGCGGTCTCCGGTCTGATCTCGTCGGCAAGGCCGAACTGGCCTAATACGCGATCCTCGCTTACAGCGGCAACGATCGTATAGCCTTGGGCCTTCATGCGCCGAATGTCATCCTCCACGGCACGGATATGATCTTGCTGGCCGTTCACATGCTTCAGCACTTCCTCGCTTCCGACCCAGAACAATTTCCCTCCAACTTCAGCCCGAATGCCTTCGCCTGGCAGTACCGTTATCTGTTGAGGTTCATTGAACATGCACTGCGGATTCTTGATCTCCAGATGTTTCATGACGGCTTTAGCCAACGGATGGAGAGACGATTGCTCCAGTGCGCCTACAACGGCATAAAATTTGGTTTCATCATATACCGTCTCCGCATAGACGGCAGGCTCGCCTTTGGTCAAGGTTCCCGTCTTGTCAAAAGCGATGGCTTCCAGCCGGCCAAGCTGCTCCAGGTGGACCCCGCCTTTGATCAGAATACCGTTGCGTGCCGCGCGGGTCATCCCGCTGACCAATGCAATCGGAGAGGAAAGCACAAGCGAACAAGGGCATCCGACAATGAGGATGGACAGCCCCTGATAGATCCAGGTCATCCAGGGCTGATTCAGCAGCAGCGGAGGAATCAGCGTAACCGCCAGCGCGATGATCATAATTGCGGGAGTATAGTACTTAGCAAATTTATCGATGAAGAGCTCTGTCGGCGTTTTGCTGTCCTGTGCCTCCTGTACAAGATGCATGATCTTGGCCAGGGAGGAATCCTCATAGGCCTTCGATATGGCGATATAGAGCACACCGTCGGTGCTGACACTGCCGCCAAACACAGCATCGCCTTCCCGTTTCGTAACAGGTACCGATTCCCCGGTAATGGCGGCCTCGTTCACCGCCCCGGTTCCTTGGGTTATGGCTCCATCGGAAGGGATTTTCTCCCCGGGTCTTACCCGGACAACGTCTCCGGGAGTGAGACTCTCGATCGGCACGCGCTGGGTTTGACCGTCTTTCCATAGATCCGCTTCCTTCGGCGCTGCAGCCAGCAGCGCTTCCATCGATTGCCGGGCCCGATTCATGCCGTAGCCTTCCAACAGCTCGTTAAGACCAAACAGAATGGCAACCAGTGTGGCCTCCCGCCACTCCCCGATGATGACGGCACCCACGAGCGCAACGGTCATCAGGGTATCCATATTGAATTTAAAGCGGGTCAGATTACGCAGTCCGCGCAAAAATGTCGTATATCCGCTCAAAATCATAGCGCCTGCATATAATGCGATCACAACCGGTTCGGCGACTTTTCCTTCCAATAGAAAGGTGAAGAGATAGAAAACAGCGGAGATGGACAGCAGCCACTTCATACTCCCTATGCCGCCATGACTATGTTCATGAGCATGAGCATGATCATGGCCATGTTCGTGATCATGTCCTTGTGCCGAGCCGTGAGCATGCGATGAATGGATAGGCTGCACTTCAGCACTGGCGGCCGATAAGGCTGTCTGCGGAGCATAAACGATGCGCGCACCGTCACTTTTCAGAATGGTTTCTACTCGGCTTAGATTGACATGTGGAGAGAGGGTCAGCTTCCCGCTGTTGTAACTCAGACGGGCATTGTTCCCGTGATCCAGCCTCTGGATCTCCTCCTGCATTTCACGTGTACAGTTAGGGCAGGAGAGTCCTTGTACCCGGTATTCAATAAGTTCGCCGCTTGTCTCCGGAGAGGATGTGGAAGGTTGATGGTTGTCCTTGCTCATTTACATCTTCTCCTTCTGGTGCTCCAGCGTCATGTGAAGCAATGTCCGGATATGGTCATCTTTGAGCGAGTAGTATACATTCTTTCCGGCCTTGCGCGATTTGGCGATATCTTTGTTCTTCAGCGTACGCAGATGATGGGAGGCCGTTGCCGTTGAGCTTCCGAGTACTTCGGCTACATCGCAAACGCATAACTCGCCGCCGCGGTCCAGCATATAAGCTACCTTGACCCGCGTCGGGTCGGCCAAAGCCTTGAAAATTTCCGCCATGCCGATCATATCCTCATCGGAGATCGTTTCTTTTAGGGAAGCAATCCTTTCAGTTGAAGGACATTCCGTTTCACACAGCTCAAGGGCGAATTCTTCGTTCATCGTCCGTACATTCATAAGAACAACCTCCTTGGATTAGGAGCAATAAGTGCTCTTTATATATATATTCAAACGCTGATTTGATTGTTAGTCATAATATACCCGATTTACGCTCGATATTCAAACGATTATTTGATTGTTCACAAGCATTTCACAGGACAAAATTGAATCAACAAGTCATATAGTATTAACCAATTCCAAGGGTTAGGCGCAGTATCGTTCCTCAGAAAATCCTTCCATTTCATAACACGCCAACTTATACTATTAGCAAAAAGATGTAAATTCGCATAAAAAGAATACTTGGGCCAAGGGCGCCTGATGCGCTACATAGCATCCTTGCACGGGCCAAACGTTTCGACTCGAATGTGTACATTATCTAATACCTATCCTTCGATTTGCGGATGTGTATGAACAGGGGAGGCCAGAGTATGACTTGTCCAATATGTCGATATGAAACGGGAGATGGGAAGTATTGCAAAAAATGTGGGGCAAGGCTGATTGTCGAGGATTCACCCGTATTTGCCGCCATGAAAGAGCAAGCAGCAACGTCGGAGACGTACAGTGTCACTAGGCGAAATGCCGGCAGTAGAGGAGAGTTACCTCATGTACGCCAGACCGAATCTGTTCTGCCGGTATATACCCCGCCGGATATTCCGTTCCGAGCGGCAGGCCGGCAGCATTCTGAAGAGGAAGAGGAGCCCAATCCTTATTGGACCAGCTTAAAATTGTACGGACAGCTTTATGGGGATTATTTTCTGAAGGGATTAAAAAATCCCTTTGGCGCAGCTGCCGGAACGGAAAGCAGCCAGTTCTTCAACGCAATCGTGTCCATGCTGCTCTATGTTGTTCTTTTTCCACTCGCACTGTATGCAGCGCTTCATCATGAGCTGCAAGGGCTGCCTGAGGGGGCATTTGCAGATCTTGTCCTAAAGCCAACCGTTTGGACTGCGATTTTCCTATTCTTGCTGAACGTCTTTACCTTCGCTGCGGTCAAGCTGTCCTTCAACCCGGCTGCAAAGCTAAAAGAAGTGATGGCAAGATTCGGCGCTTTGCTGCCCTTGTTCCTCGTGTTGTATGGGGTCAGCTTTCTGTTTCTGTTCCTGAATGGCGATATCTCGAAGGTTATCATTCTTCTGTCGTTCATCAGCACCGTGATGACCGTGCCGTTGTTCGTCATGACCAGCTACAAAAAAAGAATGGTCGGCGGCCTGGATCCGCTGTATGCGATCCTCCTGGTCTACGTTGCACTGATGCTCGTGATCGTGATTTTGGGTAGTTCCATGATCGAATATATAACCGTTTTATAATGAAGCAATCCACATAACATATCATGAAAAAAAGAAAAACAGCAGGTCCTCGTGCGGGAAAATCCCTTTAAAGGAGCTGCTGTTTTTTTGATGTGACGGTTACGATCCGAGTCACTCGACCCACCATCGTTTGAAATCCTTCCACCAGGAACGCTCTTCCTGTTTTTCGGCGGCATCTGCAGGGTTGGCCTTCTTGGCGGGTTCCCCGCCTTTATGTTCGTCGCAATATTCCGTAGGCTCCGTTCCTTTGACGAAAACCTCCAGAACTTTGTCCGGACAGCCGGCGCCGGCGAGCTTGCCGGTCTTGGGATCCACATATGCGCTGACGACTTCGTCCGGGATCGGAAAAATTTTAGGCGGTACGTTCTCCAACGCCTTCTCCGTATACTGCGCAAAGATCGGAGCTGCCCGCCGTCCGTCCACTTTGCTAATCTCCCGTCCTTTGTCATACCCCACCCATACCGCCGTCGACAGCTCCGGCGTATAGCCAACAAGCCAAGCATCGGTGTCGGTGGTGCCTGTCTTTCCTGCCACCGGTCGTTTCATTAGGGTAGAGACACGGTTACCTGTGCCGCCAGTCTCGAACACACCCTCCATCATGCGCGTCATCACGTAAGCAGCGGAAGGCTCAACCACTTGTTCACCTGCATCTTCCGGCGCTGTGTACAAGCTGCGGCCGGCAGCGTCGGTGATACTCAGCACCGCGACAGGGGAGACCCGTATGCCGCTGTTAGCCATGACGGCGTAAGCAGAGGCCATCTCCAGCGGGCTCACGGGCGAGGTGCCCAGGGCCAGGGAAGGAACAGGCTCCAGCGGACTTGTGATACCCATCTTTTTCGCCATGTCGGCGACTTTATCCGGGCCGATCTTCATGATGGTGTTCACGGCATAAATATTATCCGAAGCGGCGATGGCTTCCCGCATGGGGATTTCGCCTAAATATTTATCCCCGAAGTTGCTGGGTTGATACGTTTTGCGGTTGTTATCGTAATGAAACAGGGTGGGCTGGCTGTTGAACACGCTGGTGCTCGTCATTTCCTTGGATGCAATGGCCGTTAAGTACATGATCGGCTTAAATGACGACCCGGGCTGCCTTGTTTTGGCCAGCGCGTGGTTGTACTGATTCTCCCGGTAGTTCTTACCGCCTACCATGGCTTTAATGTGTCCGTTTCGCGGGTCGATGGATACAAGCGCCGTTTCCAGCTCGCTCTTGCTGTCCATGCCCGAGGATACAGCTTCTTCGGCTGCCTTTTGGGCCCGCGGGTCAAGTGTCGTGTAGATGTTCAGGCCGCCCTGTTCAAGCTGCTGATCCGTAATGTTCAGCTGTTTGGTGACGAGGCTCCGGACATAGTCCCGGAAATAGGAGGCAATCACTTTATTCTCCTGCCGGTCTTGAGGGAGCAGGGCGAGCTTGGCCGAGGCGGCTTTATCGGCTTCTGTCTCGGTAATGAATCCAGTCTCCGCCATCGCATTCAAGACAATCTGTTGTCTTTTGAGCGCGTTGTCGATATGGTTGTAGGGCGAGTAATACGTCGGACCCTTTGGAATGCCGGCCAGCATCGCGCTTTCGGCCAACGTCAGGTTTTTTGCCGACTTGCCGAAGTAGAGCAGGGACGCCGACTCGATGCCGTAAGCACCGTGTCCGTAATAAATTTCGTTGAGGTACATTTCAAGTATTTGATCTTTCGTATATTTCATCTCAAGCTGGGCGGTGAATTTGGCCTCCTTGAGCTTCCGTGTCCACGTTTTTTCATGAGATAGGTATAGGTTTCGTGCAAGCTGCTGGGTTAACGTGCTTGCCCCCTGTTTGCGATCCATATGCTGCAGGTTGACCAGTACGGCCCGGGCCATGCCCTTCATATCAAACCCCGGATGATCATAGAACTTCCGGTCCTCCACTGCCAAGGTAGCCTGGATCAGGTGAGGAGATATATCGGTTAAGCTCACTTGCTCAGATGTATGTCCCGTGGTGGAGAAGGTGGCGATTAATTCTCCTTGGCTGTCGAGCAGACGGGAGTAGCGGGACGTTTCCGCGACAGGCAGTGGCGTTATAAATAAATAGGCGAGCAGAATGCCGCCGGCGATGATGGAAATGCCAAGGAGTACGAACAGAAATGTAGCAAGCCGGACGAAACGACGTTTGCGCTTGGGTGAATTTTTTTGTCCCGGCATGATGGTTCTCCTTCCAGTCCTTTTTGTAAAAGTTGAGGGCTTTCAGCTGCTAGGGATGAAGTTGTGCTCGAATTCCCCTTGGCTGCCTTCTTTTTCTATATAGTATGGGGCTAGAGCTGGAAGGATATTCATGGGAAACCATGAGGATTTTGCTTCTGTCCGTGCGATCTGGAACTTTTGGTTGCAATTTGGGCTTGATTTAATATAATCTAATTTGTTTGGTACAATAGGAAAAGTGTGAAACTGTAAGCTAAAGGCATCTGCCCCGAATAAAGTTTTACGGCTTGGATCTGGACGGCTGAACATTATTCTAGCGGAAAGAAGGTAGTGACGATGGAATTATGGTACACAGAGAAGCAAACCCCGACTTTTGGCATCACGGCTAAAATCCGGGAGACTTTTGTACATGAGAAGACGGAGTTTCAACAACTGGATATGATCGATACTGAGGAATTCGGGCGCATGCTCGTTCTGGACGGTATGGTTATGACTACAATTAAGGATGAATTCGTCTATCATGAGATGGTCGCTCACCCCGCGCTGAACACGCATCCAAATCCGAAGAAGGTTCTTGTTGTCGGCGGAGGAGACGGTGGCGTCATTCGCGAAGTGATCAAGCATCCGGGCGTAGAGAAAGCAGTACTCGTTGAAATTGATGGAAAAGTTATTGAATATTCGAAGCAGTATTTGCCTGAGATCGCCGGCAAGCTGGATGATCCGAAGGTCGAAGTGCTGGTTAACGATGGATATATGCACATTATTGAGCATAAGAACGAATACGACGTCATTATGGTAGACTCCACCGAGCCTGTGGGCCCGGCTGCTCCATTGTTTGAGCGCGGATTCTACCAAGGGATCTACGAAGCGCTGAAGGAAGATGGCATTTTTGTTGCGCAAACGGACAACCCATGGTTTAAAGCGGACCTGATTCAGCAGGTCAACAAAGACGTGAAGGAAATCTTCCCGATCGTTCGTGTGTATGGAGCGAACATTCCAACGTACCCGAGCGGTCTGTGGACCTTTACATTGGGCAGCAAAACGTATGATCCGCTTGAAGTGGACGAGTCCACCATTGATGAGATGGATACGAAATATTATTCGCCTCGCCTGCATAAAGCCGCATTCGTGCTGCCGAAATTCGTTGAAGACCTGGTGAAATAAGGAGGAGCGTATAAACTGATGAAACTGGATCAAGGTTACTCCGGCAACGTGTTTATTTTGAGCTCCGAGGATTATGAAGGGTCCAAGGCCGTCATTTACGGTATGCCGATGGATTTCACGGTTAGCTACCGTCCCGGCTCCCGTTTTGGCCCGGCCCGTATTCGCCAGGCTTCCGTAGGCTTGGAGGAGTACAGTCCGTACTTGGATAAAAGCATTGAAGACATGACGTATTTCGATGCAGGCGACCTGATGCTACCCTTCGGCAATGCGGGCCGCAGTCTTGAAGTGATCGGCGATTATGTAGGTAAACTGCTGGATGACGGGAAATTCCCGATCGGACTTGGCGGCGAACACCTCGTATCCTGGCCAATCATTCAGAAGGTGTATGAGAAGTATCCGGATCTTATTCTGATCCATATCGATGCCCATGCTGACCTGCGCGAGCATTATGAGGGCGAGCCGCTGTCCCACTCCACGCCGGTCCGCAAAGCGGCGGGCATTATGGGCGGCAAGAACATTTATCAGTTCGGTATCCGTTCCGGCTCCCGCGAGGAGTTCCAATATGGACGCGAGAACATTAACTTCTATCCGTTCGAAGTGGCGGCGCCTCTTAAAGAAGCCTTGCCTTCCATGGGTAACCGTCCGGTCTACGTGACCATCGACATCGATGTGCTTGATCCATCTGCCGCACCGGGCACCGGTACCGCAGAAGCGGGCGGCATCACATCGAAAGAGCTGCTGGAAGCCGTGCATCTCATTGCTGGCTCCGATGTGAATGTGGTCGGCTGCGATCTCGTGGAAGTGGCACCGATCTACGATCCAACCGAGCAGACCCAGATCGTGGCTGCGAAGCTGATTCGTGAGATGCTGTTGGGATTTGTAAAATAGTCCACCCACCCAAAC